>CALLFD010000001.1 GCA_937997605.1 uncultured Collinsella sp.
GCTCGGGCTCTTCCTCGCGCATGACAAACCACATCTCGGGCGGAAGATCGCGGCGTCCCGTGCGCCCCATGCGCTGCAAAAAGGAGCTGACGGTAAACGGTGCATCGATCTGGAACGCGCGCTCCAGGCGACCGATGTCAATGCCGAGCTCCAGCGTGGAGGTGGTGACGGTTGTCTGTGCCTGTTCCTCGTCGCGCATGAGCTCCTCGGCGGTCTCGCGTAGCGATGCCGAGAGGTTGCCATGATGGATAAGGAAGCGGTCTGGCTCGTGCCGGTTTTCACAGTAGCTGCGCAGCATGGAGCACACGGCCTCTGCCTCCTCGCGCGAGTTGGCAAAGACCAGGCACTTGCGGCCGCGGGTATGTTCAAAGATGTAGCCCATGCCGGGGTCGGCGTTGTCGGGTGCGGTGTCGGTGGGGTTGAGCAGTGCCTGTTCGGTTGCCTGCGGGATGTCGACTTCGCCCTCGGGGGCTGAGGAAGTGCGACGGTCCTTGGAGGTGGCCTTACCCTGCGCCTGCTCGCGACGTTGGCGGCGTTCCTCCTGTGTGAGTTGCCCACTATGGCGCATGTCTTGGGTGCTGACGGGCAGTGCCGCGGTTGGTGCCGCCTCAATGCGCTCGCATGCGAGCACCTCAGCTTCCTGCGGACCTGTGCTCGTGAATCCTCGCTGCTGAGCCTGGGGACCCGAGTTGTAGAAGTGCTCCATGGAGATACGCCACACGCGGCGCGGCTCCTCAAAGCGGGGGATGACGCAGTCGCGTCCCGTTCCCTGTGAGAGAAAAGCGCCCGTGCGCTCGGGGTCGCCGATGGTAGCGGAAAGGCCGATGCGCCTGGGCCGCACGCCCGCCATGCGCGAAAGACGCTCGATAAGGCAGAGCGTCTGCCCGCCGCGGTCACCGCGCATGAGCGAGTGGACCTCGTCGATGACCACATAGCGCAGGTCGCAGAACATACGCGGGATTGCCATGTGCTTGTGGATCAGGAGTGCCTCGAGTGATTCGGGCGTAATCTGTAGGATGCCGCTCGGCTTTTTGATGAGCTTTGCCTTGTGCGACTGCGAGACATCGCCGTGCCAGTGCCAGACGGGGATATCGGCCTCTTCGCACAGATCGTTGAGGCGAACGAACTGGTCGTTGATGAGTGCCTTGAGGGGGCCAATATAGAGGGCGCCAACGCTTGCGGGCGGGTTCTCCCAAAACTCGGTCAGGATGGGAAAGAAGGCCGCCTCAGTTTTGCCAGATGCTGTGGATGCCGTCAGGAGCACATTGTCTTGCGTGTTGAAGATGGCATCTGCCGCCGCAACCTGGATGGAGCGCAGACTCTCCCAATCGTGGGAGTAAATGAAATCCTGGATAAACGGGGCATATCGGTCAAAGGCGTTCACGGGGCCTCCTCTCAAAAACGAATCTCTCAACGCGGCTGGCAACGGCTTGCTGCATTACTGCTTCAACGCTTGCCCAGATAAAACCTGCCAAAATAAACCTGTTCCTTTTTGGTAGGTTAGATGGTGAACTCGGCGAAGTTGTGGTCGTCGTCTGCGGTGCCGGTGTCGTCTGTTGCAGCTGCCGGCGCCAGCGCGTCGCCACCGACGCTTTGCAGCAGCTCGGCCACATTTGCATCGGGGTTCTGACACAGGATATCGAGCAGCTCGATAAAGTCGCGGATGACCTCGCGGGGCGTCAGATGCGTGTCGGCCCCCACGCGGCCAAACTCAATCTTGAGGAAGTCCACCAAGTCGTTCTCGGTAAGCGTGGGCGTCCAGCCAAAGTAGCCGGCATGGATCTGCATGAGCTTCTCGATGAGCACCAGCAGCTCCTCGTAGGTGAGCGGCTGCAGGCGGATGATGGGCGCGAGCATATCTTTGAGATCATCGCGCGCAAAACGGCCCTGGGCGAGACGGCTCCGAAGGGCCTCGTAGGAAAAGACGCCGCGGCGGCGGTCCTCGATAGAGGTCGGCGTGCCACCCATGATCACGCCCAGGTACTGCGCTTTGCCCTGGAGCGTGTCGTTGTACATGGTCAGGATCTTCTCGTAGTTATATTGGCGCGTGATCGCGTTGGGAATCTTGTACAGATTCACGAGCTCGTCGATGAGCACCAGCATGCCCTTGTAGCCGCTGCAGACCAAAAAACGTGCGATGAGCTTGACGTAGTCGTACCAGTCATCGTCGCTGATGATGGTCGAGGAGCCTAGCTCGGCGCGCGCCTCACTCTTGGTGCGGTATTCGCCGCGAATCCATTTGGTCACCCGGCTCATAGTCTCTTCATCGCCCTCGGATACGGCCGTGCGATAACGGCGGAGCATGCGGACAAAGTCAAAGCCGTGGACCATCTCTTCGAGTGGAGCGAGTTGGGCATTAACGGCAGACTCGTCGGCGTCGGCACACGAGGCGACCCAGCGATCCAGGATAAGGTTGAGCGCGCCGCCCTCGGGGCGCGTCTTGGTCGATATGTTGCGGATGAGCTCGCGATAGGTGGCGAGGCCCTGGCCCTGGCCGCCCTGTAGGCGGCGCTCAGGGGAAAGGTCGGCATCGGCGACCACAAAGCCCTCGCCCATGGCATGCGTTCGGATGGTCTGGAGCAAAAAGCTCTTGCCGGCGCCGTAGCGACCGACTAGGAAACGGAAGCTTGCGCCGCCATCGGCGATGAGGCTCAGGTCGGTGAGCAGAGCACGGATCTCGACCTCTCGTCCCACGGTGATGTAGGGAAGGCCGATGCGCGGGACAACACCGCCCTTGAGCGAGTTGAGAATGACGGCGGCGACGCGCTTGGGCACGCGGGGTGCTGCGGGTGCGGTATCACTCATGGTCTAGGTATCCTCTCACGTCTGCTTCGTAGTCCTCGATAATTTGCGGTCCTTCTGAGCCAAATTCAATAACGGTGTCGCCCACCAGGTCAAAGAGCGCTTCGTTGATGCTGTCGACGAGCATGTCCTCGCTCTGCCCCGATTGCACTACCGCCGATTCCGCCTGTACTGCGTTGTGCTCGAGCAGTGCGCTGAGATAGGCGTTTGCGGCAGGCGCGAGTTCGTTCGTGGCGTCAGCGGGCGCTGCCGCTGCGAACGCGGGCGTCGGCGCGAGAAGCGGTGCCACGACACCAAACTGTTCGGTGGATATGGTCGGCTCGTCGGCCTCGTCCTGCCGAATGGGTGCCGCGACCGCCTCGACCGTCGCGTCGGCTACGGGCTCGGCTTCCGGTTGCCCAGAGTCCGCTGCCTCGGCTTCTGCGGACGCGCCGTCCTCGCGTTCCTCGTCGATCAAAAGCGCTTCGCGCGTTTGCGCAGCGGCGCTCCGAATGTGCCCCAGCTGACTCAGATCGATATCGATCTTGACAGGCTGGTGTGCAGCGTCCCACGAAAGCCATGCCACAATCTCGTCATCGATAATCTTGGCCAGATATTTGGGGACCTTTTCTTCCTTAAGGGGATGGGCGGGGTCCAGCGCCAGGCGCAGGCGTTGGTCGCAGGCGCGCATCATTTCACCGAGCTTGCTGCTCTTTTGCCTACTACCGTGGATACGCATGCATTCCCAAAAGCCGTTTTGGCAACGGTAGATATGGATAGGATCCAGGCGGTATTCGCAGTCCTCGTGGCGCTCGGGCGCAAAGAATACGGCCGAGGCAAACATGGTGTAGGGCATGGCCGTCTCCTCCCCAAACAAGCTCGCTACGATGCCGGTCTTTCGGTGCGTGTCATAGTAGCGCGCCATGCGGACATACACGGCGCATGCCACGTGGCGCAGATCGCGGTGGTGACTGCGGTCGAGCCGCGAGTTACTTAGGTTGTACGTGGAGAGGGCGTTGATGGCGGCTATGAGTCGCTCCTCGCGCACCTCATCGGGCGGAAGGGGGAGCGTGGGCTCGGAGGTTTTGCGACGCTTGGGGGTCTGGCCGGACGGTGCCGGTGCTGGTACAAGGTCTCGTGCCGCGCGTCGCAGCTCGATAAGGGCGTTATCGAACATGACGGTTTTAGAGTCGCGAAGCAGCTTGGGGTCGAGCCCATGGAATACGGCGTAATCCTGCAACCACACGCGTGCAAACCGATCGATGCCGGGCTCGAAGGCGCGATAGGCATCCCAAAAAGCCTTGATCTTGTTAAAACCATCGAGCGGGTCATCTACGCCAATGCCGCAAATCAGCTCATAGAGATACAGAAAGGCAAAGGACGTAGACGTTTCCTCGACAGTTCCGCGGCGCACTTGGGCGCGCCAGGTAAAATAGCCGCGCAGCTGCCGATCGCTCATGGCGTTGTAGGTGGGAAAGTACGACTTAAAGGTGCCGTTGTAGGGGCAGTCGTCTTCAAAGTCGGCCATCAGCAGGCCTTGGCGGTAGAAAAGCTCGGCTTCCGAAAGCCAACGGCCCGCGCCGCCCTTGGGGTCATCCTGCCAGCGCGATATCTCGCGCATTTTACGGTACTGATCGGGGAGGAAATTCTGCATCTGTCGGCCGGTTTTGAGAATCGGCTCGTCTGCGTAGACTTCGTTTGAGAAGCGGGCGGACTGATGGGTCCGGGCCTCGGCCATAATGCGCTCGATGAGCATCTTGATGTCCTGGTCGGCCACCGCTCCTCCTCTCGAACGCAGCTACGGTGACCTCATATCATAGCACAGCATCAAACAGATGTTCGAGATACCGCTGCGTTGATAGATTTAGAACAGGAGGGCGTAGATGACGGCGATGACGACGGAGGGAAGCATATTGGCCGTGCGGAAGGTCTGAGGACGGATGAGATTGACGCCGACGCAGAAGATGAGCATGGATCCTACGAGCGAAAGGCTGTTGAGGGCTGCTGTGGTCATGATGGGGGAGAGCGCGCCGGCAAACAGCGTAATCGTCCCCTGGAACACGGCGACGGGCAGGGCGGAGAAAATACAGCCGCGTCCAAGCGAGGCCGTCATGGTGCAGACGATGATGCAGTCCAGCGCTCCCTTGAGGGCGAGCGTGGACCAGTCGCCGAGCAGGCCGTCTTGGATTGATCCCACGATAGCCATGGCACCGATGCAGACGGTGAGTGAAGCCGAGACAAAAGCGTTGGTGAACTCGTTATCGTCCTCACTGCCAGTCTTGCGCTTGAGCCATTCGCCAAGGTTCTCGATGGCGGCTTCCAAGTTGACGGCCTCGCCGATGAGCGAGCCGAGGGCGAACGAGACAATGAGCATGGTGGTACCAGTGGTCGCCAGCGCCTCCCCATCGATAAGGAGCATCTTCTGCATGGTGCCGCCCAGGCCGATAAACAGGACGCACAGCCCCGATGCTTTCATGAGCGTGTCTTGGATGCGCGGTGTAATGAAGCGACCGCCCGCTAATCCCAAAAGACCGCCCGCAATCAAAAGCACAACGTTGATGATTGTTCCCAAGCCCGGCATGAGCCCTCCCGTATTGATGCCAACGTGGCAATCGTAGCAGAGTGGAATGCGAGGTACATCGCGACTCATCTAATACGTTATATAAGTGGCATTAGCAACGACGCGCAGCATTTAAGCCTCAGGTGGTTGTCGGGACATAGGGATAGTATTCAAAGCGCAGTGTCATAAGCCGCTGTGGGGATTCAATAGCCGCGGCAATGATATTGGCATCGCGGGCACGATCAAACCCTTCGAGTTCGATCTGATACGAGACGTCTTGCATAATGTCCAGACGTCGCCAGGCTAGGAGTGTGTCGCCATCGAATTCCAAGGTCTTGCCTCCGTCTGGGGCAACGGCGTATAGACGCAGCTTGGCGGTGGTTGCAGGGTCGACAACCGTGACCTTTTTAATTTCGTTTCGAGTATTCTTGGCGCCCAACAAGGTGAGCAGTGTTGGGGCCACGACCTCGCCCGATGGCAAAAAGACGACTTCGATGGATTCGGGAAATGCGATGATGGCCGACTTGCGGACGGGCTGATTGGCGGCGGCAACTTCGATGTTCGCAGCGTCGATGACCTCTGTGTGGTCGAGCGCGGCAAGCACGCAGCAGTTACCTTCATCGATCTCTTGAGGATCAGCAAGCCCCAGACTGTCCGCGAGCTCGGGATCGTTTGGATCGGTAGCGGGCTCATTCGGTGCTTCGAAAGAAGCTGGAATGCTGTTTGTCGGCGACGGCATGTCGCCCGCACCTGCTTCTTTGTCCGCACTCTCTTCTTGTATGGTTGCGTTGATGGGTCCGTCGTTTGGGGGGAGCGTCTTGGCGTCAAGCGCGGAGGGGAGAATTCCGATGGCTCCGGATCCGTTCCACTCCATTTCGAGAAGTGCCGGGTCGGCAAGAATACGTTGCCTGCTTTGCGCGTGGGAATCGATTTCAATAGGGCCTGCCTCTATCCCTCGTGTAAGGCTGAGTGATCCGGCTGGCTTCTCGAAATGAGCGTCTGTGTCTTTGGCGCTGACGGCGTAGAACAGCAGGGACGCTTCTCCCGCCGCGATGGCATCGGTGCCGGCTTTGGTCAGCCGCAACGATGCCGTGAATGAGAGGGTGGGCTGTGCATCGTCTGCATTCGCGGCGGCGCAGCCCAGACATATACCGCCTCCTTTCTCGAAAAACGTACCGTCGAAGGCGACCTTCGCTCCGTTCGCCGAGTCATCGACCGAAGCGATGTCGATGCGCAGCTCTAAATTGCATGAATCGCCATCCGCATCGAGCACAACCGAGCGCCACGTGCAGACGGCGCACCCCGCCTGGGAGCCGTTTGCCTTGTTCGAACGATTGATATCCACGACTATCGAGCCGTCCGTATTACGACGTAGGCATCCCGAGGTCGAGATTGCGGCCTGTGCGATCGAAAAACGCTTGCACGCAATGGCGCTCGACGGATTTGGTGCGGAACTTAGGGCTGCTGGTAAGGAGTCTGCCATGACGGGAGTCGCCCAAGCGGCGACAGGCGTTCCGGTTGCGAGCGCGCCGCAGAGTGCGACGACGGGCAAAAGGTTCTTCGATGCCATGGAGTCTCCTTAACTAATTTAGTGCGGCCTGTCCGTGTTTTGTTTCTGGCTGCGTTTGATGTGCAGACCGAGGCCGGCGGTTCCCGCGCCTGCTGCTGTGGCGCCTGCTGCCAAGAGCCATCGTCTGTCGCCTGTCTGCGCCAGCGGTTCCTCGCGGTCGCCGCGGTCGAGCTCCGAGAGGTCGACCGTCACTTGCGTGGCGGCCTGCGCCTGTTCTTGCTGGGCAAAGGCCATGGCTGGCCCAAACGCTAGGATGCTGACGGCGGCGGCCAGGGCGACGGCCTTATGCCGTGTGCGCACCGGGCTCGACCGTCCAGGTAATCGTTGCAACCTGATCGCCTTCGCCGGTTACGCGGAAGATGTCGCGCGTGACGCGGGCGACGTTTCCGCTTGTCTTGAGCTTAATTTTGTCCGCGCCGCCGGCAATGCCCTGGTAGCCCATGTCGAAGGCTGCATTCTTGGAAAGATCGAGGCCCGTTCCTTGCATTGCGGCGCTGGCGTTCTGGAGTGCGCCGTCGGGGCCGACCTTAAAGTCGATGGAGTTCTGCGCGGTTCCGGCCTTGGCGTCGGCGGCAATGGTCCAGGTGTTCATGGCGTCGATCTTCATGTTGGTGACATGGATGCCGTAGGCCGAATGATTGTCGATGGTGGTCGCGTCTTCTGAGGGGCCCTGAAGCGTGCCGTCGGCCTTGGCGACGAAGGGAATAACCGTCGGAACTTTGAACTCAACGTTGTCGATCTCGGTCCTGACCATTACCTTCGTGGTTCCAACGCGCCCGGCCGCCATAGCTGGCGTCGGGGCGGCGCCCATTGCGAGCGCGAGCGCGAGCCCTGCGCCCACGACGAGCGCTCTGGCTCCGTTCATGTTCCTGGTGATGTTCATGGTCGTTCCTTTCTATTCGCCGCGGGCCGTCCCCGCGATGATTGGACGAATGCTGGTGAATTGCGTGCGGTGCTGCGTCGGCCGGAAAGCTAGTTCTCGGCTTGTTCAACCCGTACCTTGACACGTGTCGGATTGCCGTGGCTGTCGAGGGTCTTGGCATCGAGTGCCTGGATCTCGATGTACGCCTCGCCTTCTTTGATGCCGCCGGCGGGGCACGTCTCGATTGTCTTGCCGGTCTCGACCACACCGGATTCGTACATGGTCTCGTCGTTTTGGATGACGCGGAATCGCTGGGGAAATTTATTGTCTTGGACGTTTTGCACGTTGACGCGCAGCTTGCCATCCTCCTGCAGCTGAGCGACCGGCGCGACCGAAATCGTCATCATGTTGTCGCGGACGATGGCGTCGAGCTCATCTTGGATTTCCTGGCGCGTTTTGCCCTCGGCCGTCGTAACCGAAGCGCCCGCCTCGGGTACGGGCTGCGACTGCCAAGCGTATAGTCCTACGGCGACAAGGGCACAGACGATGGCCAAGCAGGCAACGATGAGCTTCTTGCGACGATCCAGGCCTGCAAAGTGGGGCGGCTTCTTCGCGCTCATGCGGCATCCTTGGCGGTATAGATGCGTGCAAAGGTGGACGGGTCCGCTCCAAAGAGCATGTGAAGCATCAGACGGCGCGAGTAGACGAGTTCTTCGAAGTCGGGAGGGAGCTCGATGTCGTGGATATGCGCGATGTGGCGGGCGAGCGCCGAGAACGACTCGGGGTCGCAGATCACATCGGTGGTAACGTGGTAGACCGTCGTATCGGGGAATGCCTCTTCGTCGAAAGGTAGGAGATGGGGATCGTCGTCGACTTCGATGGCGATGCCGTACTGGGGCCAGTAATATGCCATGGGAACCTCCCTGCTTCTGGGCCAAAACTTCTATCGGTTTTGGCTGTCGACGCCGACCGTATCAGCCGTTACTTGACCAATTGCTGACCAAATGCTTGACGGATTGGCGTCTCCGCAGGTAAAAGGCGGCAAAAAATACTCCAACTTTTTTCGAGCGGCAATCGCGCGGTCAGTGACGGCGGGGCCATATGTGTTAAAAGCATCGTCTGCCGAGGAAATCCAGCCGCTCGCCGAATTGCGCGAACGTAAAAATCGCCAATTATGGAGACGGTCTCGAACACGTCGACGAAACGATGCGGTAACATCTCCCTGCAAACACTGTAGTTAGCTAAAGGGGGAGTTCGCGTGTCTGTAACCATCAAACCCTTCACCGACGAGTTCGAAGAGTATGGTCGCGATGAGTCTCGCGCATCGGGCGAGGCCTCGAGCATCTCGTTTCCGACAACGGAAGACGAGGTCCGCGCCATTTTGGGAAAGCTCCATGCCGAGTGTGTTCCGGTAACGGTTCAGGGCGGCCGAACCGGCCTTGCCGCCGGCGCCGTGCCCCACGGCGGGCATATCCTCAATACTTCCCGTATGAATCGCTACTTGGGCCTTCGCCGCGATGAACAAGGCCGCTTTCTACTGCGCGTGGAGCCGGGTGTTGTGCTCTCGGAGCTGCGCAAGCAGCTGAGCAAGAAGGTGCTGCCGACCGCTGGCTGGGACCAGGCATCGCTTAAGGCCTACGATGAGTTTCAAGAGGCCCCCGAGCAGTTCTTTCCCACCGATCCCACCGAGGCGTCTGCCTGTCTGGGCGGCATGGCGGCATGTAACGCCTCCGGTGCCCGCAGCTACGCCTACGGCCCCATACGCCCACATATCACGGGACTCCACGTCGCGCTGGCTGATGGCGATTTGCTTGAGCTTCAGCGCGGCGAGGCTTTTGCCCAGGGCCGCCACCTGTCGCTCGTGACGGCAGCGGGCCGTACGCTCGAGCTCGATCTTCCCGGCTATACCATGCCCAAGACAAAAAATGCCTCAGGCTATTTCGTTGCTGACGATATGGATGCCATCGATCTGTTTATCGGCGCTTGCGGCACGCTCGGCGTTGTCACCGAGCTCGAGATTGCCCTGCAAGCGGCACCTGCGGTCGTTTGGGGCGTGAGCTGCTTCTTTGACAGCGAAGACAAGGCCGTGTCCTTCACCGATTCTGTGCGTCCCGTCCTGTCCCATGCGGCTGCCATCGAATATTTCGATGCGGGCGCCCTGGATATCCTGCGTCGTCAGCGTGAACAGTCGACCGCGTTCGCCTCGCTGCCTGCGCTCGACAAAGAGGCCAAGGTCTGTGTCTACGTGGAGCTCGACTGCGACGACGAAGTTCAGGCGACTGAGGAGCTGTATCACTTGGGGTGGGTACTGGAGCTTGCGGGCGGCAGTGACGATGCGACATGGGTCGCGCGCACCGAGGTCGATCGCGAGTGTCAGCGATTCTTCCGCCATGCGGTGCCCGAGAGCGTCAACATGCTCATCGACGAGCGCCGCCGCATGGATCCCACCATCACCAAACTGGGTTCGGACATGTCGGTGCCCAACGCGCACTTGGCCGATGTCGTGGCCCTCTATCGCCGCACGTTGGCCGAAAGTGGGCTTGAATCTGCCGCCTGGGGGCACATCGGTAACAACCATCTGCATGTGAACATTCTGCCGCGCGATGCGCAGGATTATCGCCGCGGCGGAGAACTCTTTGCCCAGTGGGCTTCCGAGGTCACGGTCATGGGCGGCGCCGTCTCCGCAGAACACGGCGTCGGCAAGATCAAGGCGGGCTTCTTGGAGACGATGTACGGTCACGAGGCCATGGTCGAGTCGGCGCGGCTCAAGCTCCAGCTCGATCCTGACGGGCAGCTGGGTCGCGGTAACCTGTTTTCGGAGAAGCTCTTGGATGAGCTCGTCCAGAAAGGGGGCGCGTGAAGATGAGCGATTTCCATATGGTGGTGTGCGTCAAGGCCGTGCCGGGCAGCACCGAGGTCAAGATGGACCCCAAGACCAATACCATCGTGCGCGATGGCAAGCAGGCGGTCATTAATCCCTTTGACGCGAGTGCTTTGGAATGCGCGCTGGCGCTGAAGGACGACTTTATCGGCTTTGGCATGGATGTGCGCGTGACGGTGGTGTCGATGGGCATCCCCGCGACCGAGTCACTGCTGCGCGACTGCATCGCCCGCGGTGCCGACGACGCGCTGCTGCTGACCGATCGCGCCTTTGCAGGTGCCGATACCCTGGCAACCACCTACGCCCTCAAGTGCGGCATCGAAGCGCTCGACGAGGACTTCGACCTGCTCATCTGCGGCAAGATGGCGGTGGATGGCGATACGGCCCAGATCGGTCCCGAGCTTGCCGGTGCCTTTGAGATTCCCTGCGTGACCGACGTGAGCTGCGTGCAAAGCGCGGGCTTTACGACGTGTGGCTCGCTGGCGCTCGTTCACGGATGCGATGCCGGCGAGGAGACGGTGTATCTTGAGATGCCGTGCGCGATGACGACTGCCAAGGAGATTGGCCAGTTGCGTATGCCAAGTATTGCCGGTATTCGTGCGGCGGAGGAGGCGGACGCGCGCGTGGTCAGTGCCGCCGACGTGAACGCCGACCCCGCGCGTTGCGGCCTTGCCGGGTCGCCGACACAGGTCGTGCGCTCGTTTGTGCCCGACCGTGACCAAACGTGCGAGACCGTTGAGGGGACGGCGTCCGAGCAGGCGGCAAAGCTTGCCAAGATTATCGAGGGGATGGCATAGATGAGCGGACTGATTATCGATAGCGAAGCCTGTATCGGCTGCGGTCGCTGCGTTCGCGCCTGTGCCTCGGGCGGCATCGTAGTGGAAGGCGAGCGACCCAGCCGATGCGCCCGCGTAACCGACGGCTGCATCCTATGCGGTGGGTGCGTCGACGCCTGCCCCGTCAACGCTATCTCGATCGAGCGTGATGAGGCCGCTGGTACGGTGGACCTTGATGCATATCGAGACATTTGGGTCTTCGTGCAGACTGACGAGCACGATGCCGTGGCTCCCGTGGCCTACGAGCTCATGGGCAAGGGGCGCGAGCTTGCCGATGCTCGCGGCTGCCGTCTGGTGGCACTGGTCGGCATAAGCCCCGAGGGCTCGCTTGGGGACCTGGAGCATCTGGTTTGCGCGGGCGCCGACGAAGTCCTGGCCTGTCGCGACGAGCGCCTGCGCCAAAACGATGCGGAGGTCTACGCCCGCTTGATCTGCGATTTGGTAGCCGAACGCAAACCCGAGGCCATCCTATATGGTGCGACCGCTTTTGGTCGCGAACTGGCACCCGGCGTTGCCGTGCGTTTGCAGACGGGTCTTACGGCCGACTGCACCGTGCTTTCGATGGATGCGGAGTCGGGCCTACTGCAGCAGACGCGCCCGGCGTTTGGCGGCAACTTGATGGCCACCATCATTTGCCCCAACCACCGTCCGCAGATGGCAACGGTTCGTCCCGGCATCTTTAAGGCTCACGACTTCGACTACGGCCGCTCCGGCACGATCACCCAGGTGATGCTTGCGGAAGACGTTAAGGCCCGTGTCGAGATCTCGATTCCCGCCGAGGAGTGGGGGCAGCAGGCTTCGATTGCCGATGCCGAGCGCTTGGTCGTGGTGGGCCGCGGCATTGGCTCCAAGAAGAATCTGCCCCTGATGCGAAGGCTCGCCGATGCCCTGGGTGCCGAGCTTGGTTGCACGCGTCCCGTCGTGGAGGCGGGTTGGCTGGAGTATCGCCACCAGATTGGCCAGACGGGCGTATCGGTTTCGCCCAGGCTTCTCGTGAGTATCGGTGTTTCGGGCGCCATCCAACATCTTGCCGGCATCGGTGGGGCGGAGTGCATCATCGCCATCAACGAGGACCCGGATGCCCCCATTTTTGGTGCTGCCCAGTACAAGGTTGTTGGGGACGCCGTCGAGGTCGTCGAGGAGCTGCTGGCCCAGCTTGAGCGCTAGGCACGCGCCAGCCAGTCGCGCATCTCGTCCTTTAGGCGCTCCCAGGTCGCT
>CALLFD010000002.1 GCA_937997605.1 uncultured Collinsella sp.
ACCTGCAGATATAAGTCATCAGCCTAAAACGTCCAAAACCGTCAAGCATTTGGTCAGCGCCTGGACAGCATTTGGTCAGACTTCGCATGAAACCGTCTGGTACGTTTGCGCCGTTCCAAGAGTTGGGAGGCGACATGGGAAACATGACGGCGAATCAAAGACTTACAAGCCACATTAAAGCATGCGAACAGCAGATGAGCTGCGTGTACGCACGCACGGCGGCGGAGGCAAAGCAGATTGAGCGGCGGGTGGCGGCGGGAAGTCTAGAGGCGGTCATGCCGGGGCTGTATGCGCGTCCGGATTATTGGTCCGAGCTCAAGTTTCGGCAGCGTTATCTGCACCGGGTGCGGGCCCTTGCGCAAAAGCATCCCGACTGGACGTTTTGCTCCTATACGGCGGCTGTTATCTATGGCCTTTCGGTTTCGCATGCCAATTTGAAGCACATCCATATCGCCGCGGCGCCGGCGCAATCGACGACGCCGGGCTCTCAGGTGATTCGACATCGTTATGCTCGTCAAACGCGGGCAATCCAGATGGATATTGCCGTGACCGATATCGATCAGACGATTGCGGATTGCCTGGTCGATGCGTCGTTTGTCGAGGGACTGATCATTGCGGACTCGGCGCTTCATGAGCGGCTGTTGTCAAAGGAGCATCTCGTTGAGATGGTCGACAAGCTTGGCCTGAATCGTCGCGGTGTTGTGACGGCGCGCAGGGTTGCGCGGTGTGCCGATGGCCTGTCGGAAAGCGGTGGCGAGTCCAAGGCACGCGCGCTGATGATTGAGCGCGGCTGGCAGACGCCGGAGCTGCAAGTTGAGCTGTTCGACCCAGTTGAGCCGGGACGGCCATATCGCGTTGACTACTTGTGGCGCGTGGGCGACCGGCTGATTATCGGTGAGTTCGACGGATTCGTTAAAAACGAGAAGGCGGCGGAGGAGGGCAAGCTCGCAAAGGCGCAATTTGATGAGCGTCAGCGCGAGTCGAGGCTTTCGCTACTTGATAACTGTAAGATCGTGCGCTTGTGCTGGGATGATCTAAGGGATTCGGCAAAGCTCGATCGCAAACTCAAGGTTGCCGGCGTGCCGCGTGCGTGTTGAGGCGGTTGCAGGGCGTTGAGCCGCACAAGCGTGGAAATCCGGACGGACGAGTGTGGAAATCTGGACGCGCATTGGTTAAGCGTGGATTTTCGGACACACGAGCGTGGATTTTTGGACGCTTGTTGAATGAGCGTGGATAATCTCCCGTTTTTGGCTCGTAAGGGGGCTCAAAGTGGGAGATTTTCCACGCTCATCTTGCGGGTGCGATACAGCGGCGATCAGGCGCTGATGATGTGGGGTAGCGGCAGGTCGTGGGCGTCGGTGGGAACGTGGCCGACACGCTGCTCGTCAAAGGCTATGCCGATGATTTGACATGCGGACGAGAGCATGGGCAGGTAGCGGTCATAGCAGCCGCCGCCGTAGCCCAGGCGCGCG
>CALLFD010000003.1 GCA_937997605.1 uncultured Collinsella sp.
GCTCGCTTTCGAGCCGCTACACCCGCTCCAAGGTGCGTAAGGCCATCCCGCGCGATTACGCCTACATCATTGACGAGTTGCTGCACACGCATCCGGATGAGAACAACTACCGCGTGCGTTATCACGAGCGCATTATCGAATCCATCTTGGAGACCGCCAGCGCCGACGACTTTATCGAGTCGCTCGCCTCACTCATCAAGCGCCTCGCCGTCGACCACCTGCACTTGGTGGGCGACATCTTCGACCGCGGTGGCGGCGCGGCCAAGATTATGGACCGCCTGCTCACCTATCATTCGCTTGATATTCAGTGGGGCAACCACGACCTGCTGTGGATGGGCGCCGCTGCCGGCGAGCCCGCCTGCATCGCCACGGTACTGCGCAACAACCTGCGCTACGACAACTACGAGATTCTCGAGAACGACTATGGCATCTCGCTGCGCGAGCTTGTCGCCTTCGCCGACGCCACCTATACCGCCGGCGAGTCCATCAACCCGCTGATCAAAGCCATTAATGTCCTGCTCTTTAAGCTCGAGGGCCAGATTATCCAGCGCCACCCCGAGTTCGACATGGCCGACCGCCTGCTGCTCGACAAGATCGATCACGACGCCGGCACAGTCACGCTTGCCGACGGCAGCGTGTGGCCGCTCACGACCAACGACTTCCCCACCGTCGATCCGGCGGACCCCTACACGCTCACGCCCGAGGAGCAGCACATCATCGATAAGCTCGTGTCCGAGTTTGTCACCGCCGATCACCTGCATCGCCACATCGATTTCCTCTATACCCACGGCTCCCTGTATAAGGTCGCCAACGGCAATCTGCTGTTCCACGGCTGTGTGCCGCTCAACGAAGACGGCACCTTTAGCAGCATGAACTGCCTGGGCACCTGGCACGCCGGCCGCGATTATTTTGATTTTTGCGACCATATCGCCCGCCGCGCCTGGCGCGTCGGCGACCGCGATGCCCTCGACTGGATGTGGTACCTGTGGATCGGCTTTAACTCACCCGCCAGCGGACGCGTGGTGCGCACGTTCGAACGCGCCTACATCGCCGACAAGAGCACGTGGGTCGAGCCGATGGACCCGTACTATACGCTCACCACGTCGTCATCCGTTTGCGACGACATCATGCACGAGTTCGGCGTTGCCCCCATGGCCTGCTCGCCAACAGGACACATCATCAACGGCCACACCCCGGTCAAGACCACCAGGGGCGAGCAGCCCATCCGCGCCGAAGGCAAGCTGCTGGTCATCGATGGCGGCTTCTGCCGCGCCTACCACCCCAAGACGGGCATCGCCGGCTACACGCTTATCTCGAGCTCACGCGGCTGCCGTCTCAAGTCGCACCGGGCCTTTACGACGGTTGCCGAGGCACTCACGCGCAACGTGG
>CALLFD010000004.1 GCA_937997605.1 uncultured Collinsella sp.
GCCGCCGTGGCTATCGACGAGGTCAAGAAGTTTATCGCCCAGCGCGATCTTGATGCCGCGACACGCTATGTCCCACCTGTGGTGACCCCGACGCGTGCCGGCGGCTTCGACCAGAAGATTGCCATCATCGGTGCCGGTCCGGCCGGCCTGTCCTGCGCTTTCTACCTGGCCGAGAAGGGCTACAAGCCCGTCGTGTTCGAGAAGAACGAGCGCCCGGGCGGCATGCTCACCTACGGTATTCCCAGCTTCAAGCTGGAGAAGGACGTTATCGAGGCAGAGGTCGAGATCATTCGCCTGATGGGTGCCGAGTTCCGCTATGGCGTGGAAGTCGGTCGCGACGTGACGCTCGACGAGCTGCGCGCGCAGGGCTTTACGGCCTTTTATGTTGCCATCGGCTGCCAGGGTGGCCGCCTTGCCGGCATTCCGGGCGAGGATGCCGAGGATGTGACCGTAGCCGTTGACTTCCTTCGCGAGGTCAACAGTGGCAAGATCGACGCGCTGCCCGGCCGCACCATCGTGGTGGGCGGCGGCAACGTGGCCATCGACGTTGCCCGCAACGCCTGCCGCCTGGGTTCCGAGCACGTTGAGATGTTCTGCCTGGAGAGCGAGGCCCAGATGCCCGCCAGCGAGGAGGAGCGTCGCGAGGCCATTGAGGACGGCGCGCACATTAGCTGCGGTTGGGGCCCCAAGGAGATTCACCTGGACGAGGCCGGTCGTGTGTGCGGTATCACCTTTAAGCGCTGCACGCGCGTTTACGATGACGAGGGCCGTTTTACGCCCGAGTACGACGAGAACGACCTGCGCCGCGTCGATGCCGATCGCGTGGTCATGTCCATCGGCCAGTCCATCGTGTGGGGCGACCTGCTGGCCGGTTCCAAGGTGGAGCTTGGCCGTGGCCAGGGTGCCCTTGCCGATCCCCAGACCTACCAGACCGCCGAACCCGACATCTTTGTGGGTGGTGACGTCTATACCGGTCCGAGTTTTGCCATCGATGCCATCGCCGCCGGACACGAGGCCGCCGTGTCCATCCATCGCTTTGTGCAGCCGGGATCCACGCTCACCATCGGCCGCAACCAGCGCCGCTACACCGCGCTCGACCGCGACGATGTCGTGATCGAGAGCTACGACAACGCGAGCCGCGAGGTTGCCCACGTGGACCGCGAGCGCGAGAAGGCTGCGCCGTTTAGCGAGTATGTTGAGACCTTTACCGAAGAACAGATACGCGCCGAGACCGCCCGCTGTCTGGGCTGCGGCGCCTCGATCGTCGACCCCAACAAGTGCATCGGCTGCGGCCTGTGCACCACCAAGTGCGCGTTTGACGCCATCCATCTGGATCGCGACCGCCCCGAGTGCTCCACGATGGTCAAATACGAGCAAAAGCTCCCCAGCCTCGGCAAGTACGCATTGAAGCGTGCAATTAAGATTAAATTTGGGAAGAAGTAAAAGAACCTGACAAGTCAGTGAGCGGCGCAGAGCGTCGCTCACTGACGTTTGGCTGACATCGCACTAACCGTTGTTGAAAGGTTTCTACCTTGCATGAATTGGGAATCGTCTATCACATCATTCGCGATGTTGAGAACGTGGCGCGTGCCAATGGCGCGAGTCGCGTTTCGAGCGTCACGCTGCTGCTGGGCGAGGTCTCGGGCGTCGTTCCCGATCTCCTGCTCGACGCTTGGCGCTGGGCGGCAGATAAAAAGCCCATCACGCAGGGCGCGGAGCTTATTGTGGAGCCCGTCGAGGCCGTGACGCATTGCGAGGCATGCGGCCGCGACTACGCGACGGTCGAGCACGGCAAGACCTGCCCCCATTGCGGCAGCGGCGAGACATACCTGCTGCAGGGCCAGGAGGTCATGATTAAGCAGATCGAGACCCCCGACGAGGACCCGGCAGGCGCTGTCCCCGATGACCCCTCCGACGCCCCCGATGCCGTCGATGCCGCCAACCCTCTCCACATCGCCTAGAATCCCCTATAAGTTGCGGTGAAATAGTTCCTAAATCCAGCCTTCTGGCTCTTAAACAAGAACTATTCCACCGCAACTTTTTTGAGTAGTTTCGTAGTGCATAAGTCACGAAAATAGCCAAGTCATGTCTGTTTAAACAAAATAGCAGTAGTACAAGTACATTCGCACTTGCTTAAATTCATTATTAATGAACAGCCTGCTTGTATCTGTAAAGTACATGGCTTGATGAGCGACGCTCTGGCGGGTAATGAGTCGAAAACCAGCAACGTAATCAATTTGTAACAAACTTAGACGTTTAAACAAATAATCCAACCTTTTGCGGATTTAGCTATAATTCCACAAACCAAACAGGTATACTCCTTTCATGTCGTGTAGGAATTACGTAGACAAAAAGGAGGTTATGTGATGGTAAGTATTGTTCTTGCTAGCCACGGGGACTTGGCAGCTGGAATCAAGCAGACGGGCTCGATGGTCTTTGGCGATCAGCCGTCTGTGGCCGTGGTCTCGCTCGAGCCGAGCATGGGCCCCGACGACTTCCGTGCTAAGGTCGAGGAAGCAGTCGCTTCCTTCGACGACCAGGAGCAGGTACTCTTCCTCGTTGATCTGTGGGGCGGCACGCCGTTCAACCAGATCAGCGGGCTCATCGAGGGCCACGATTCCTGGGCTATCGTCACCGGTGTCAACCTGCCTATGCTCATCGAGGCATATTCGCAGCGCTTTGACGCAAAGAACACTGCACATGCGATCGCAAAACATCTCGTGACTGAGGCTAAGGCTGGCGTGCGCGTCAAGCCCGAGTCTCTGGAGCCCGAGGAGAAGAAGCCGGCTACGGCCGCCGCTGCTCCTGCAGGCGCCATCCCTCCGGGAACGGTCATCGGCGACGGGCACATCAAGATTGCCCACGTCCGTATCGACACCCGTCTGCTTCATGGTCAGGTGGCCACCACGTGGACCAAGCAGATCAACCCCAACCGCATCATCGTGGTTTCCGACGGCGTTGCTCACGACGAGCTCCGCAAGACCATGATCGAGCAGGCTGCCCCTCCGGGAGTCCATGCCAACGTCGTTCCCATCAAGAAGATGGCCGAGGTCGTCAAGGACACGCGCTTTGGTGGCACCAAGGCCATGCTGCTCTTCGAGAACCCGCAGGATCTGCTCAAGGCCATCGAGGCCGGCGTCGACATCAAGGAAGTCAACATCGGTTCCATGGCTCACTCCAAGGGCAAGGTCGTCGTCACCAACGCCGTCGCTATGGGCGATGACGACGTTAAGACCCTCGAGGCCCTCAAGGCCAAGGGCGTCAAGTTCGAGGTCCGCAAGGTTCCTTCGGATGCCTCCGAGGATCTCGACGCCATGTTGAAGAAAGCTAAGGCCGAACTGGCCGCTCAAGCATAGTAAAGGAGGGTCCGATACATGTCTGCAATCACTATTCTTCTTGTTGCGATTGTCGCGTTGCTTGCCGGTATGGAAGGCATTCTGGATGAGTTCCAGTTCCATCAGCCGCTCGTGGCATGCACGCTTATCGGTCTCGTAACCGGTCACCTTCAGGAGGGCATCCTCCTGGGCGGTTCGCTCCAGATGATGGCCCTTGGCTGGGCTAACGTCGGCGCCGCCGTCGCGCCTGACGCCGCTCTGGCCTCGGTCGCTTCTTCGATCATCATGGTGCTCGCCCTCAACGGCGGCGCCACTGATTCGGCCAAGGCCGTTACCGCGGCCATCGCCGTCGCCGTCCCGCTGTCGGTCGCTGGTCTGTTCCTGACCATGATCTGCCGTACCATTGCTACCGCTATCGCTCACGCCATGGACGGTTGCGCCGAGAAGGGCGACTTCTCCGGCATCGAGCGCTGGCAGTATGCTGCCATCCTCATGCAGGGCCTTCGTATCGCCATCCCGGCAGTGCTTCTGTGCGTCATCCCGGCCGAGGCCGTTACCAATGCGCTTAACGCTATGCCCGACTGGCTGTCCGGCGGCATGGCTGTCGGCGGCGGCATGGTCGCTTCCGTCGGTTACGCCATGGTCATCAACATGATGGCCACCAAGGAGACCTGGCCGTTCTTCATCCTCGGCTTTGTCCTTGCTGCCATCCCTCAGCTCACGCTGATCGCCCTTGGCCTCATCGGCATCTCCCTTGCCCTCATCTACCTTGGCCTTAAGGAACTGGCCAAGCAGGGTGGCGGCATGGGCGGTGGCTCCGGCGACCCGCTCGGCGACATTCTGAACGATTACGAGTAGGAGGGGAGTGATACATATGGCAGAGAACAAGATTCAGCTCACCAAGGCTGACCGCAAGAAGGTTTGCTTCCGTCATCAGTTCCTTCAGGGCTCGTGGAACTACGAGCGTATGCAGAACGGCGGCTGGTGCTTCGCAATGATCCCTGCGATCAAGAAGCTCTACACCAGCAAGGATGACCAGATTGCCGCGCTTAAGCGCCACCTGGAGTTCTATAACACCCACCCCTATGTTTCCGCCCCCGTCATTGGCGTTACCCTCGCCCTCGAGGAGGAGCGCGCCAACGGTGCTCCGATCGATGACGTCGCCATCCAGGGCGTCAAGGTCGGTATGATGGGCCCGCTCGCCGGCGTCGGTGACCCCGTCTTCTGGTTCACCCTTCGCCCGATTCTGGGCGCTCTGGGCGCTTCCCTGGCCATGTCCGGCAGCATCGTCGGTCCGCTGCTGTTCTTCTTCGCGTGGAACATCATCCGTTACGCTTTCCTGTGGTACACGCAGGAGTTTGGCTACAAGGTCGGCTCCTCCATCGCCAAGGACCTCTCCGGTGGTCTGATGGGCAAGGTCACCGAGGGCGCTTCCATCCTGGGTATGTTCATCATCGGTGCCCTGGTCGAGCGCTGGGTGTCCATTTCCTTCACCCCGATCGTCTCCACGGTCAAGCAGTCTGCTGGCGCCTTTATCGACTGGGCTAGCCTGCCCTCCGGTTCCGAGGGTATCAAGGAAGCGCTGACGATGTACAACTCCGTCGGTGCTACCGCCCTTGATCAGATGAAGGTCACCACGCTTCAGGCCAACCTCGATCAGCTCATCCCCGGCCTTGCCGCCGTGTGCCTGACCCTGCTGGTCTGCAAGCTCCTCAAGAAGAAGGTCAGCCCGATCGTCATCATCCTGGCTCTCTTCGCCGTCGGCATCATCGGTCGCTTCTGCGGCTTCATGTAAGCACGCTTCGGCTTAAGACCGAGAGTTGCTAGGTAAGGGCTTTTGAGCCATTGAAACGGACCGCACCCGGTGGGTACACTGGATGCGGTCCGATTGTTTTTATTGGAGGGCGAGGCGCGTATGGCGCAATCTCAGAACAGCACGGTCGATCTGGCAACGCCGGCAACCTGCCTGATGGGGCTTACCAGCCACGGTAACGTGATGGTGGGCAATAAGGCGTTTGAGTACTATAACGAGCGCAATCCCGAGGATTATATTCAAATCCCGTGGGACGAGGTCGACTATATTGCCGCCGAGGTTTTGCGCGGCACCAAGAAGATCACGCGTTTTGCCATCTTTACCAAGGATAACGGCCACTTTACGTTTACGACGCGCGATGACAAAGAGACG
>CALLFD010000005.1 GCA_937997605.1 uncultured Collinsella sp.
CATGCGAACCTCCAGTCCGGACCGCCCCGCGGTCCAACTTTCTGTCCGCACCCCCGAATAGCCAGCTTAAGGGCAAAACAGGAACTATTCCACCGCAACTTTTTTGGCCGGCGGGGCAGCACCTGTCCCACCGGCCATCATGTACGCTCTTTTAGCTACTCCGCGAGCTTTTCTACCTGATCGAGCATCTTGTCAAGCTTGGCCTTTGCCTCGGCCTTGACCTTCTCAGCTTCTTCGTGAGCCTTCGCCTTCTGGGCGGCCTTTTCCTCGGCTTCGGGATCGACGACGACCAGGTTGGATGCATCATGCTCAACCAACTTAAGCGCATGCTCGGGGCACACCTTGACGCAGGCTCCGCAACCTAAGCAATACGTCGACTCCAACGCAAAGCGGCCGCTTCCCACCAAATCGCAGGCAAACGTGGGGCACACGTTGACGCACTCGCCGCACGACGTGCACTTGTCAAAATCGCATTCCGGCGTGCTCACCTGCATGTTCTGTGCAAGCTCGGGGTGGTTTTGCAACGTTGAGAGCACCAGTTGGCGCCCGTGCGTGAGCGAACGGCGACGCTTGGTCGTCGTGGTGCCGCACATGGTGTTGAGCGTGCGCTCCAGCTGGGTAATCTGATGGCGATGGGCCTTGAGCTTTTGCGTCACCGAGGCCAGCGCCGCCGTCGCCGGATTGAGCTTGGTCACCGTCAGGCCCGTGGTGCGGGCAATCTTTTCCATGTACTCCTTGCGTTCGTACTCGCGAAGCTTATGGCACTTGAGGCTCTTGGGGTCGACCTCCAAGCCCATGCCCGTGCCGGACCACTCCTCGGCCTTCGCAATCGCCTCGCCCAGAATGTCCTCACCGCCGGTGTTGCGGCATTTATCGCACACGCCCAGCGGCAGGTAGACGCTCACGTTGGGATAGTCGGCCAGCACCGAGAACCAAGTCTCGGCCGTAATATCGCCCACGCAGGCAACGACGACCTCGTTTTCGCGCGGCATGCGCTTGAGGGCGCGCGTGCAGGTGACGTAGGCGGTCTCATGGCTCGTAGCGGCAGAGACGATATCGTCATACAGGTTTTTGGGCGCCAGGCGCGGCGAGATGATCGCCTCGGTCGGACAGGCAGCGGCGCACAGGCCGCACTTGCGACAGGAGTCGAGGATCTCAATGGCGTCTTCCTCGACCTCGATAGCGTTGACCGGGCACACGTCCATGCACGCGGTGCAGCCGCTCTTTTCGTTTTTGCAGGTCAGACACGGAATGGTGTTGCCGCGTGGGCGCTCCTTGTAGTCGGCAGGATTCCACTGCGGCGCCGACGGATCGAGTGCATCGGTCACGCCGCCAAGCGGGTTTTTAAGAAAGTCGAAACCCTTGCTGATCTCGATAATGTCATCAAACAGATCGTGTTCCTGCGCCATGCGCGGCCCCTCCCTGAGCAGTGCAAACAAGCAAGAGATAATGATACGCTATCGGCCCGTGCCTCGGGCAAATTACACGCGGCGCACCTTTGAGGCAAATAGTCTATAGCCTATCTCCGCCTCGATTGCACAAGATCGATCAAACGCCAAGCTATGCCTCGCGCATGAGCTGCACAAGCTTTTGTTTGGTCGCCTTGGCCTGCTCGTTAGCCATATTGCGTTCGTTTCTAATGGCCGCATCCGCAACGCTCATCAATTCGGCATCGGAAATCTCGTCAAGGCCCAGCTCCTCGAGCGTCGTCGGCAGACCGACGCGCTGGCAAAACTCGAGCACCTGATCAAGCTCGGGCGCACGCTCCAAACGAAGCTGGACCACTAGGCCAAATGCCACGGCCTCGCCGTGCATGGCCTTGCACTCGGGCAGAATCGTCAGGCCATTGGCGATGGCATGGGCAAGCGCTAGGCCACCGCTCTCAAAGCCGACGCCCGAGAGCAGAATATTGCACTCGATCAGGCGCTCAACCGCCGGCGATATACGGCCCTTTTTGAGATCGCGCTTGGCAGCGACACCGCACTCCATGAGTGTGCCATAGCAGGCACGAGCCGCAACCAAGGCCAAGTGTCCCGGCGCGCCACCGTGCTCGTTGGCGCCGTGCGCCGCGGCGCACGAACGCGCCTCGAAGTACGTTGCCAGCGCATCGCCCATGCCAGCGACCGTCATACGCAGTGGGGCCGCCGCGACCACGTTGGTATCGACCACGACCAGGTCTGGATTCTTCTCGAGCATCAGGTAGCGGTCGAACGACCCATCCTCGTGATACAGCACCGAAATCGCGCTGCACGGACCATCCATCGAAGCCGCCGTGGGGCATACGCACAACGGCAACTCGGCATAAAACGCAACGGCCTTGGCGATATCGAGCATCTTGCCGCCGCCAATACCCACCACCATGTCGCAATACTCGGCCTGGGCTTCCTTAGCCATTTCGACAACGGCCTCTTCCGTACACGGACCGTCATAAATCTTAAAGAACGGCTCGCTTAGATCTTCGTCCAGAAATCCATCGACGATCTGCTTGCACAGCCGATCCTCGGTGCCCTGGTCAAACAAGACATAGGCAGCGCAGCCCAACCATGACAAATACCTGCCTTGACGCGACAGTTCGCCCGGCCCCTGAACATACCGGCCGGGACCGCCGTAAACCATAGGAAGCGCCATGCGAGAATCCGCCCTTCATCAAACAACGATTGGTGCAAAGTAACCTGCCCACTGCACCAACTTGTGCATTGGAGACAGGCCACTTTGCACCATAGCAAAAAGGGGCAAAGCCATCTGCCGGCTTTGCCCCCTCCTTACCTTAGTTTACTCATCCATAAGGTAGTAGTGACCCAGTGCGTCGGCACCCAGAATGGCGTTTGCAACCATCTCGGGCGTCACCTCAAACGGCATGTTGCACATGGTGTCATCGGGCGCGCAGGCAGCCTCGGCAACAATCATGGCCTGCTCGCGCGTAAGCTCGGCAACGCCAAGTTCCTTCATCGTGACCGGCAGGCCCAGCTCAATGCAGAAGCCCAAGACTTCCTCGAGCTTCTCGGTCGGGGCATCCTCGAGTACCAGCTGGACGATGGTGCCAAAGGCGACCTTCTCGCCGTGATACATGCCATGGCACTCGGGCAGCATCGTCAAACCGTTGTGGATGGCATGAGCGGCAGCAAGGCCCGAGCTCTCAAAGCCAATACCGGAGAGCAGCGTGTTGGCCTCGATGATGTGCTCGACGGCAGGTGTAAGCGCACCCTTCTCCAGCGCAACCTTGGCCTTGACGCCATCGGCCATAAGCGTCTCATAGCAGAGCTTGGCGAGTGCCAGACCGGCCATACCGCCCTTGCCGCCAGCGCAGGTGCCGCCGTCGGCGTCATGCGTCGCCTGAGCCTCGAAATAAGTTGCGAGCGCATCGCCCATACCGGAAACCGTCAGGCGCACCGGGCTCGCTGCGATAACCGTCGTATCCATAAGAACGATATTAGGGTTTGCCTTCAGGAAGAGGTACTTGTCGAACTGGCCGTCATCGGTATAGAGCACCGAAAGCGCCGAACACGGGGCATCGGTCGAAGCAATGGTGGGACAAATGATAACCGGGGACTCCAGGTAATAGGCGACGGCCTTCGCGGTGTCGAGGATCTTGCCGCCACCGACGCCGACGATGATGTCGCAACCGTTGTCGCGGGCGAGCGCGACCAGGCGATCGACCTCACCCTTGGAGCACTCGCCGTTAAAGCCCTCAAACAGCAGCTCGGCCTTAGCCTCGGCAAAACCGCCCTCGATCTTGGCACCGACGCGCTTCTTGCCCGAAGGCGTCACGATGACGAGGGCCTTAGCGCCGAGCGGCTCGACATAGGAGCCAAGCTTTGCAAGCTCGTCCGGACCCTGGATGTACTTGCTGGGGCTATTGAAAATTGCAGCCATTTTTATCCCATTCTCTAATAATAAAAAAGAAAGGGGCTCCGTACGGATACGTGCGGAGCCCCTCGTTACGATAACAAGAGTCGATTAGAAATCGATATCGGTGTCGTAGTAGCAGGCCTTGAGGATCTTCTCGAAGTCGGCAGCCTTGGTCTCACGCGGGTTCTCCGGCGTGCAGGCGTCCTGCTCGGCGTTCGCGGCGATCTCGGGCAGCTTGGCGAGGAACTCCTCCTCGGAGACCATCTGCGGGTTCTCGGCGTCGACCTTCACGCCACCATTCGCGTAATCCTTGATGGACTGCGGAATGTTGAGCTGATCGTTGAGGTCGCGAATCTTCTGGACGAGCGCGGCGATGAGCTCCTCGTTGGTCTCGCCGGGAAGGTGCAGGATCTCCTTGGCCACGTAAGCGTAACGCTCGGCAGCGCGCGGGTCCTTGGAGTTCCACTGGATGACCTTGCCCAGGTACATGGCGTTGGCAGCACCGTGGATAATGTGGCCGTTCTCAAAGGCTGCACCGGTCTTGTGAGCCATGGAGTGAACGATGCCGAGCAGGCCCGAGGAGAAGGCGATACCGGCGATGCACTGAGCCTCGTGCATGTGCTGACGGGCCTCATGGTCGCCAGCATAGGACTTGGGCAGCCACTCGACGATCTCGCGGATGCCGTGCAGGGCGTTGGCATCGGTGAACATAGAGGCGCAGGTGGAAACGTAGGCCTCCATGCAGTGGGTCAGAGCGTCCATGCCGGTATGAGCGCACAGCTTGGCGGGCATGGTGTAGGTGAGCTCGGGGTCGACGATGGCGACATCAGGGGTGATGTTGAAGTCGGCCAGCGGGTACTTGATGCCCTTGGCGTAGTCGGTAATGACGGAGAAGGCAGTGACCTCGGTAGCGGTACCTGAGGTAGAGGAGATGGCGCAGAAGTGAGCCTTCTGACGCAGCTCAGGGAAGCTGAACGGCTGGATGATGTTATCGAAGGACTCCTCGGGATACTCGTAGAAGACCCACATGGCCTTAGCAGCATCGATGGGCGAACCGCCACCGATAGCAACGATCCAGTCGGGTTCGAAGTCGCGCATAGCGGCTGCGCCCTTCATGACGGTCTCGATGGACGGGTCGGACTCGACGCCCTCGAACAGCTTGACCTCCATGCCGGCCTCTTTGAGGTCGGCCTCGACGTCCTGCAGGAACCCGCCGCGGCGCATAGAGCTGCCGCCAGAAACGATGATGGCCTTCTTGCCCTTGAGGTTCTTCACCTCGTGGCGAGCGCCCTCACCAAAGTACAGATCGCGAGGATTGGTAAAACGTCCCATACTGTGCCTCCTAAACAAGCCCCTCTTAGACTTGCGTATATAACGGAGCACCCGATTGGCTCCGTTAGGACCGTTTTGCGCGTTGCCGGCGATGACAATGCGCGATGTCTAAACGTCTCAACGCTCAGACAAACACTATTTTACCGTTCTGGTTGGTCAGTTATTCACCTAAAGCCAACAATGATGAAACGTTTTTTCTATCCCTGAAGACCCTTGTGGGGCATTCATACTCCCAAGCTGGGCAAACGTTTTATCAAGGTTGACCACATATCCCGGGCAGGACTGTGCCCCTCCGAAATGCGCCCCGTTCGCCGCCAAAAATCGACCGCTTGCGGCACCGTGATACCACTCAGCCGTCCAAGGTGCCGACATTTGTGCGACATCCGTCTTCGTGGTGCAAAGGTGCATGTCCAAGTGCGGCACCCCCGGTGTGCCACATGCGGGTAAACTAGAACCTTATATAGAGACATTTGAACCCTAACCGCAGCAAAGGAGGCCCCATGGCATTCGATCCCATTCAAGAGGATTGCCATCGCCTCGTTCTTGAGGCCTTGCGCCGCGACAATATCCCGCTCACCGACGGTGCCGCCGTAGAGCGTCTAATGGAACAATTCACCCGCAACCCCGCGCCGCTCATCGTGCACGACCGCGACCGCGCCGGGCACCTCATTGCCAAGGTGGTCGAGGCTGTCGACTACCGCAT
>CALLFD010000006.1 GCA_937997605.1 uncultured Collinsella sp.
GTCAGCATCCCCCTACGAAACACGCAGTTCGATAGGATACGTGGCGTTAGCTGTGCCGTCAACAGACCACGCAGCCGGGCGTATCCCAAAATGAGCATATTTCCGCAAAGCCTACACAAAAGGAATCCCCTTCTGTGCGCGGGGGCGGCCGCCCGGACCGGGAATCCGATGCGCTCGTCGGGGCAACGTTACCTGCCAAAAAGGGACAGGTTTATTTTGGTCGGTTTTATCTGGGGAAACGTCGCGCTCCAGCGGTAATCTGCTCTCATCTGTCGCATGGAAATCGGCGGCGTTTCCATTTAACGCAAAAGAGGCCGCTTCCCCTAGTAGGAAGCGGCCTCAGACCTTACGAATAGACGATAGTAAAGGACTCTTCCGTTTCGGTCTCTCCTGTTGACGTGCACCTCGTGCCCTCAAGCGTTACTGAGACCACTTGGTCGACATCAATCAACTTCGTTGGCACCCAGATGTTCTCTCCGCTATTGCGCGTATAAGAAAAATATAAGTTGAACGCCCCTGCGTCGTCATCTTCGATAATCTGCTCCGATCCATCCTTGTAGGTAACCGTCAACTTCTTCGTGACTGCGTCAATGCCCAAATCATCGATGTGTGTCTGGATAGAAAACGGGCTGATCTCGAGAGGCGAGTCATCGGAGCGGAGTTCCTTTGTATCGACGTACGCTCCAACGCTAAACTCGGGCGTCGATGCCTCGAACGGCTTCGCATCCTCGCCTTCGCCCTCGGTCCACGAGATATTCCAGGTGACCGCATGTTGAAAACCTCGCTCGCGATCCATAGAAGCAAAGTACATCGTGCCATTAATGACAGTATCGCTTGATGTGTCCTTATCAATGGTGCAGCGTGTGTCAGCCCATTCCTCGCCGAAGTTCATGCCGGGCGTGCCGATGCCTTGTTCTTCTTCACCATAGAGAACAAGTTCGCCAGTCTCTGCTGCCGGCTTGTAGTAGTTAACACCATTTGGATTGGATAGCGTAAACGTCACAGCACCGCAGCCGTTTTGGTCGATTGCCATCTCATGGATATCGAGCGTATAGCCGTTGCCCTCGACGGACAGATTAACCTCCTGGACTGCACCCTCCAGGCTTTGGGGCGCGATGCCATCACCAAACTCTCTGGTGTAGGTATATTTAGTCCCCGATGAGCCGCCGTTTGTCCAGGTAATGGAATCCCCGTTGCCGTGGTTTCCCCAGGCTGAGGCAAAATAGCTGGAATTGATAACGGCGTAGGCGACCCCTCCGGTCGCCAACACTCCGACAAGACACCCGATAACCGCAACATAGAGGGGCTTAGCATGACCCCTTTTGCGAAGCGGCTCGCCTTCAGCTGCATTAAGAACGCGATCGGCAAGATCGCTATCGGCTTGGATGGACTCGAAGGCCTGCTTGATTTGATTGGATTTCACGGTCGCCCTCCTCTAGGATGAATTTGAGCTTCGATCGACCGCGAGCTAAACGCGTTCGAACGGTCGCGGCTGGCACATGCAGTAACTCGGCAATCTCTGAGGTCGAAAAGCCCAGATAGTAATAGAGCACGATGGGGACGCGGAATCGCTCCGGAAGTCGCATAACGTCTGACAGGACCACCTTGGTCTCCTCCTGCGCCGTCGAAAGCGAATCGGCCAGGTTCTCAATATCCTCCACACGCCTCCATGGCTTTCGAAAGAGCGATTTGCATTCATTGATCGTGACCCGGATAAGCCAGCGACGAAGATGCTCCCAACTCTCAAATTGCGTATCGCTTTTGAGCAGCTTAAGAAAGACATCTTGGGCAACATCATCGGCATCGGCGCGATCGCGCAGATACGTCAATGCGATTCGAAACACGACATCCCGGTGATCTTCGACCGCCTGTCTAAATGTTTGTTCTTCCATAATCACCTCCCGGTGACGGTACTGATTCTTGATGAGGTCCTCACCATAGATACGCTCTGGCCGGACGAAATGTTTCAAATTCAAGCAGGAAAACCTACCAAAATAAACCTGTCCCTTATTGGCAAGGGATCAACGGAACGCAACAGGTTGAGCATACGCAAGCGAGCGGCCCCCAGAGCGTACAAGGTGGCATGAAAAAGGCAGGGCATTGACCTTTTGGTCATGCCCTGCCTTTTGAATGACAGATTGTAGCTCTGGGGGCCGCGCAGCGACGGAGGTCGCCGCCGTTCGTTAGAACGGCGGAACTAGTTACTCCTCGTCGTTGTCCTTGGCCTCTTCGGCGTCGTCGGTGTCCACGAGCTGG
>CALLFD010000007.1 GCA_937997605.1 uncultured Collinsella sp.
GTATTCCGGTATGCGGCAAGTCGGCGGGGGAGTGTGCCGCCTGCGCCGAGCGCGTCGTGGCCGAGCGGGCGGCAGATAACGCCGATACGCCCATGTCGATTGAGACCATCATCGACTTTATCGAGGACGGTGACATTGAGGACGCCCGGGCTGCCGTTGAGCGTCAGATTGAGCTGAATGGCGCAATCAGTGCCGAGGGCCTTGCGCACGCTTGGGGCGCCGAGGTGGGTCGTACGCTGCTGGGTGCTCGTGCCGATGACGTCGCCTGCCGTGCCCGTGCCCGTGCAGCCGCCGGGTCCGACGCCCGCATGAACGGTTGCGCGCTGCCGGTCGCCATTGTGTGCGGCTCGGGCAATCAAGGTATTACCTGCGCGTTGCCCGTCATGGAGTATGCCGAGTACCTGCGTTGCGACCACGAGCGCCTGGTGCGCGCCGTGATGCTGTCCGATCTTATCGCCGTGCATATCAAGAGCTATATTGGTGCGCTCTCGGCGTTTTGCGGTGCTATTTGCGCCGCGTGCGGCGCCGGCGCCGCGATTACCTGGCTGTGCGGTGGCACGCGCGAGCAGATTGGCGCGACGGTCTCGAATACGCTCGGTAACGTGGGCGGCATCGTGTGCGACGGCGCCAAAGCGAGCTGTGCCGCCAAGATCTCGGCTGCCGTCGATGCGGCGATTCTGGGCCATGATATGGCCATGCAGGGTCGCGGCTTCCGCGCCGGCGAGGGCCTGATCCAGGATACCGTTGAGCAGACGATCGCCAGTATGGGCTACGTAGGCCGCGTGGGCATGAAGGACACCGACGTCGAGATCCTCAATATCATGATCGGCAAAACCCAAGTGTGCTAGGACAGTTCGTCGGCTACTTGGTGTTCGTAGAAGGCTTCTACTACGGCGTTAAAGTCACGGGCGAAGTCTTCCATGGTTCCGCGCCAGCTGGTTCGGCTGGGCTTGCCTTGGCCCACAAAGGCGGTTTGGATGCCGCAATCGGGGGACGGGAAGTCGCGTTTGGGATCGTTGCCCACCATAAGGACCTCGTGTGGCTCGAGTCCCATCACCTGAAGCTGCTCTAGATAGTAGGTGGCATCGGGCTTGCAGCGGGTGGTGTTTCCCATGTGCGTGACGAGCTCAAA
>CALLFD010000008.1 GCA_937997605.1 uncultured Collinsella sp.
AGGCGCAGGTGGCCGTGCACGTGGCGGACAAGGACGCCGCGCTCGAGAACATGGGCGTGCAGAACGCCATCGCCGAGGCCGAGGCTGCGCTGGCAGGCGAGGGCCGCGTGCTCGTGCGCAAGAGCGGAACCGAGTCGGTTATCCGCGTGCTGGCCGAGGCGCCCGACCAAGCATCCGCCGATGCTGCCATGAAGCGCATCGCCAACGCGCTCGAGGCTCTTTAGTTACGCGGCCAATCTGGCACTTGGGGACGTTCCTTTTCTGCCGGCACAATAGGAACGTCCCTAACTGTCGGGTTGGTGGCTGGGTGTAAAGGGGCGCCGCGGGATAGATCCTGCGGCGCCCCTTTGCGTTGGCGTGTCGCCTAAGCTTTACAGTTGGTACAGCGTGGTGAACTTGTCCTGCAGGTAGCTGCAGTAGTAGCGGGCATCGAACGCCATGCCGCACGCGCCCTTGATGAGCTCCGGCGCGTCCTTGGCGCGGCCCCACTGCCAAATGTGCTCGCCCAGCCAGGCGCGGACGGGTGTCAGGTCGCCGCTCGCGCAGGCGCCGGTAAGGTCGACGCCGTCGCGGCACATGGCCGGCACAAACATGGCGTCGTAGGCGCTGCCCAGCGCATAGGTGGGGAAGTAGCCAAACGAGCCGCCGCTCCAGTGCGTATCCTGTAGGCAGCCGTGCGTGTCGTCGGGAACGGGAATGCCCAGGTACTCATCCATGAAGCGGTTCCAAAGCGCGGGGATGTCCTTGGCCGTGGCCTCGCCGGCAAACAGCATGCGCTCGATCTCGTAGCGCACCATAACGTGCAGCGGATAGGTGAGCTCGTCGGCCTCGGTGCGGATCAGCGAAGGCTGCGCGATGTTCACGGCGTGGTAGAGCGTGTCCTCGTCGACGTCGCCGTAGACCTCGGGTGCGTGGCGGCGCAGCACCTCGAGCAGCGGTCCCATAAAGGCGCGGCTGCGACCCACGGTGTTTTCGAAAAAGCGGCTCTGGCTCTCGTGGATGCCCATGGAGGTGCCGCCCTCCAGGCACGTGCGCGCATAGGCGGGATTGACGCCCAGCTCGTACATGGTGTGCCCCGCCTCGTGGATGATGCTGTAGACGTTGGAGATGCAATCGTCCTCGTAGATGTGTGTCGCGATGCGCGCGTCACCCACGGCAAAGCCCTCGCTAAACGGGTGCTCGGTAAAGGCAAGCGTGGTGTCGTCCAGGTTCAGGCCGACGAGCTTCATCAGGTCGAAGCTCATGGCGCGCTGGGCGGCCTCGGGCACGCGGGCGTGCAAAAAGTCGGCATCGGGCTGCTGGCCGCGCTCGCCGATGGCGTGCACGAGCGGCACGACCGTGGCCTTGACCTCCTCGCAAAACGCGTCGAAGCTCTCGGCAGAAAGGCCGCGCTCGTACTGGTCGAGCCAAACGTCGTATGGGTCGCGCTTGGGGTCCATGAGTTCGGCCTGATGCTTAAGTTGGGCGACGATTCTATCCACATAGGGCTCAAAGCTCGCCCAGTCGTTGGCCGTCTTGGCCTTGTGCCACACGGCATCGGCCTCGCAGGTGAGCCTGGTCCAGGCCTCGGCCTCCTCGGTGGGGATGACGCTTGCCTCGCGCTGGTCGCGACCGAGCACACGGATCTCGTCGAGCAGCTGCGGGTCGTCAATTTTGCCGCCGGCGACGGTCTCGCGCGCTAACGAGCGTACGAGCTCAACGGATTTCTCGCTGGTCAGCAGCTTGTGATGCTCACCGGCAAGCGTGCCCATGGCGTCAGCACGGGCGGCAGCACCATTGGCAGGGGCAATCGTCGCGCCGTCGAACTCGGCAATCTTGAGCAGGTACTCACGAGTCCACAGCTTGCCCTCGAGTTTGCGGAACTTTTTGACGGCCTTGTCGACTTTAGCGGCCTTGACGCCCTTGGCGGCCTTTGCCACGGCGGCCTTGGCCTTCTTATCGAGTTTCTTTCCCATACCGTATCCTTAATCTCGCAGGCCGAGCACCGCAGGCGGATGCACGGCCACTTTTCACAGCTACTTGCCTTGTACCCAGCGCGAACAAAACGGAACGCGGCGATGCGCTCGCGAAATGTGTTATCCTATAGCCCAATGCGTTGACGGAGAGGGTTTTGCCCGCCGCGTCGCCGGCAAGAGAGGGAAGGTCATGGGCTGCAAGCCTTCCTGCGGTGGCAAGGGCCAAGCGTTCACTCCCGAGCAGCGACCTCAACGGGCACGCGGCCAGTGGCAGCAAAGCCTCAGTAGGGAAGCCGTGAGCCTCGCGACAAGAGGCGCAGAGTGGGCGCGGCGGGCCAGACATCCGCCGGGTCAAACAAGGTGGTACCGCGGAATTTAACCGTCCTTGGGCAATGCACATGCCCGAGGGCGGTTTTTTGTTACCGAACCGGGCCGCGCATCCGCAGCATCGGGCGGCGTCAGCCGTCCCGGGGTGCGGATGCGCGAGAGACGAAAGGGAAGACATGAGTCTGATTGATGATCTGGTCAAACTCGAGGAAGAGGCCAAGGAGCTCGTCACTAGCGCCGACGACGCCGCAAAGCTCGAGGCCGCGCGCGTTGAGCTGCTCGGCCGCAAGGGCCGCATCACCGGCCTGATGCGCATGATGGGCAAGCTCGCCCCCGAGGACCGTCCCGTGATGGGCAAGCGCGCCAACGAGATGCGCCAGCTGATCGAGGGCATGCTCGACGAGCGCACCACCGAGATGAAGGCCGCCGCCCTCAAGCATGCACTCGAGCACGAGGCCGTCGACATCACGCTGCCGGGCATCCGTCCGCAGATCGGTCACCAGCACCTGATCAAGCAGATCATCGAGGAGGCCGAGGATATCTTCTGCGGTATCGGCTACACCGTCGAGTCCGGCCCCATGGTCGATACCTCCTACTACAACTTCACCGCGCTCAACGCGCCCATGGATCACCCGAGCCGCTCGGCTCGCGACACGTTCTATGTGGTCGACAACAACCCCGGCAGCGTCGCGCATCCCGAGGCCCACGCTCACGGCGAGTCCGACGTACTGCTGCGCACCCAGACCTCGGGCGTGCAGATCCACACCATGGAGTCGCAGAAGCCGCCCATCTACATGATCTGCCCGGGCACCGTCTACCGTCCCGACACGGCCGACGCCTGCCACCTGCCGCAGTTCAACCAGATTGAGGGCCTGGTCGTCGACGAGGGCATCACCTTTGGCGATCTTAAGGGCACGCTCGACTACTTTGTTAAGTGCATGTTTGGCGAGGACCGCAAGACGCGCTACCGCCCGCATTTCTTCCCCTTCACCGAGCCTTCTTGCGAGGTGGACGTGAGCTGCCACGTCTGCGGCGGCAAGGGCTGCAACTTCTGCAAGCACAGCGGCTGGATCGAGATCTTGGGCTGCGGCATGGTCGACCCCAACGTCCTGATCAACTGCGGCATCGACCCCGAGAAGTACACCGGCTTCGCCTTTGGTATTGGCGCCGAGCGCGTCGCGGCACTGCGCTACGACCTGCCCGACCT
>CALLFD010000009.1 GCA_937997605.1 uncultured Collinsella sp.
TCTCGGAAGGCACGTGCAGACCTTTCGTCATGGCCTCCTACCTTTCTTTCGGGCCCTTGTCAGGGCCGATTCGTTAGCGCCCCTCCGTGTGAGGCGTTATTGCTGACGACATATTTATATCCAAAATCAGCTCATACTTCCACCTTGCCCCCGAACGGTTTTTTATAGGGGGTGAACGGCATACACATATACTTCACGCATGGCACACTTCATCTTAATAAAGCGTATTTACGTGCTTAAACGCGTTTTAATCCTAAAATCAAATGGAACTAAACTTTGTTAAACCATCCTCAAATTGCATATTTCCAATAAAGCTATGAATAGAATTAGCGGTTCACACCGCGTCTCAACCATTTTCATTTTTATTCAGAAAAAAGTTTGTCCTATTCATTTCTGATAAATAAATTACCGTTTACCAGACGCTTGATACCGTTCACCGGAAACTCAGTATAAGGCCCAGCGGATACCGCCTCGCTTTACGGCCCCATTTGTAACAACTTGACTTCTCGGTATAGAAAAACGGACCCGCTTCCCCTAGGGAAACGGGTCCGTTTTCGATTATCTTCGGCTAATTTGGATAAGGCCCCCGAAGACCATCGGAATCCTAGCGATCGAACTCCGCCAGTGCCTCGCCCAAAAGCCTCAGGCCCTCGCGCAGAACGTCCTCGCTCGCGCAGTAGCCCAGGCGTGCGCCGCAGGGAAGCTCAAAACGGCTACCGGGGACCAGCAGCACTCCCCTCTCGGACAGCAGGCGCCTGCAGAACTCCTCGTCATCCTCGGGAATATCCAGCTGGATAAACGAGGTGGACACGCCCTGCGGGGCCGTCCAGGAAACGCGATGCTGCGTATCGATCCAAGCCTGCGCGATATCGCGGTTGCCAAACACGATCTTGCGATTGCGCTCGAGAATCTTATCCTTGTGCTCAAGCACATAGGTCGCCAGAGCATCGTTGAACACGCCGCCGCAGATCATGGTGTAATCGCGATAGGTACGGATGCGGTTGGACACCTCTTTGTCGGCCAGGACCCAGCCCACGCGGGCCGCAGGCGTCGAATAGGTCTTCGACAACGAGTTGGTGACAATGGCCCTCTCGTACACGTCGACCATCGACATAAAGGACTCAGTGTTTTCGAGCGGCAGATATACCTCGTCGCACAGCACGTAGGCGCCCACCGAGCGGGCGATCTCGGCAATCTGGCCGAGCATATCGGCATCGAGCACCGTACCGATGGGGTTAGATGCGTTGTTTATGCAGATAAGCTTGGTGTTGGGACGCACCAAGCGCTTGAGTTCCTCGATATCGGGCTTCCAGCCGAGTTCCTCGCGAAGCTCCCAATACTCGACCTCGGCGCCCAGCGTGCGCGGAATCTCGTAGAGCGGCGCGTAGGTGGGCCACTCGGCGATAACATGGTCGCCGGGCTCGACCACAGCCATGATGGCGTTGAGGTTAGCGCCCGTGCAGCCATTGGTCTGCAGAATGTGATCGGGATTGACCTCCCGACGATACAGCTTGGCAACCTCGGCCTTAAACTCCGGCGAGCCCTCGATCCAGCCGTAGTTCATCTTCTCGCGGTCCAGGCGCTCGTAGAACGTGGCGCCGTCCTGTTCATCGAGCGCGCGCAGCTCGCCCATGGTGAGCGACGAGATCGTCGACTGGGCGATGTCCCACGTGGCGCTCTTCTCCCAAACGTTGAGCCATTCCTCAACGCCAATCGTCTTGATGTCCATGGCCAAGCTCCTTACAAAAGCAGTCATCTAATCGTGTTGACGTTCCTCATACAAGATTGGGGCGGTGCGAAAACCCGCACCGCCCCAATGGGAGACATCTAATGGCAGCTAGATGTATGTATTATGACCTGTACGGGTCCTTGAAGACCTTAGAGGTCCTCGCGCCAGAAGGGCATGCTCATGCAGCGCGGGCCGCCGCGGCC
>CALLFD010000010.1 GCA_937997605.1 uncultured Collinsella sp.
TCGTAGCGGTCGGGCAGAAACGCCATGTTCTCCACGGCCAGGCGCTCGTCGTAGGCGGCCATCTTGTCGAGCGACTCGCCCGCGCGCAGCGACGCACGCACCAGCAGCTCGTTATCGTACAGCGGAATCCCCAGCTCATCGGCGAGGATGCGACCAATCTCGTGGCCCTCGGCACCAAAGTCGCGCGCGATGGTAATGACCACAGGACTCTTCTTATTCTCCAGATCGCTCATCGCGATTCCTTTCTCTATGTGACAAAGGGGCTGTCCCTTTGCCACATTCTACGCTGCCACCATTCGCCTCTGATATGCCCTCACCAGCAACGAGATACCAAAGTTGAGTACAAAGTACATCGCAAACACCAGGCCGTAGAGCATAAGAACCTGCGACAGATCGATCGCGTGGGCCATCACGACGTTGGCCGTGTACATGAGCTCGGCCACGTTAATGCCCGAAAGATACGAGCTGTCCTTGATGACGGTCGTGCACTGGCTAAACAGCGCTGGGATGATCGTCTTAAACGTCTGCGGCAGAATGATGTAGCGCATGGTGGCAAAGAAGCCAAAGCCCTGGCTCTGCGCTGCCTCAAACTGGCCGCGCGGAATCGAGTTGAGGCCGCCGCGCACAATCTCGGCCATAACGGCGCTGGTAAACAGCGTAAAGGCGATGGTCGAAATCACAATGTCCAAACCCTGCACCGTAAAGTAGATAAAAAGGATCCACAGCAGGTTCGGCGTGCAGCGGAACAGCTCGATATAGGCGCTCACCAAAATACGGAACGGGCGGGGCGCATAGCTTTTAACGAGCGCCAGCACCGTGCCGAAGATGAGCGAGAAAAAGATCGACAGCGCCGAGATCTCGATCGTCTTAACAAAGCCGCCCCAAATGTAGAGCAGGTTGGTCGCGTTGAAGATTTCCATGCGCTAGGCCTCCTCTACGTTGTCGAGCCCCAGCTCGGCCAGGCTCACACCGCGCGGACGCTCCTTGGAGCGGCGCTCGAGCCACTGCACCAGCATGGCGAGCGGAAAGCAGATGATGAAGTACATAAGGCAGCAGACGATGTATCCCTGCAGGTAACCGTACAGACTCACAAAGTTGTCGGAACGGTACATAAGGTCGCCGCCGGCCACAAGTGCCAGCACCGACGTGTTCTTGACCAGGTTGAGCGCCTGGTTACACAGCGGCGGCAGAATGATCTTGAACGTCTGGGGTAGCACGATGTACCAGTACGCCTGCGCGCGGGTGAAGCCCTGGCTCTGGGCCGCCTCCATCTGACCGCGCGGAACCGCCTCGATACCAGTGCGGATGACCTCCGAAATGTAGGCCGCATGATACAGGCCCACGCCCAATAAGCCCAGCACGAACGGCGCGATGCGCACCGGCTGGTCGGCACCGGTTATGGCCTGCAAAAACTGCGGTCCGGCCATGTACATAAAGAGCACCTGCACGGGCAACGGGGTGTTCTGGTAAAACTCCACGTACACGCGGCTTATGGCGCGCAGCACGCGCGAACGGGTGGTAGAGAACACGCCCAGCAGCGTGCCCAGCACCAGCGACAGCAGCAGACCGGCAACGACCACCTGCAGCGTCACGCCAAAGCCCTCCCAGAAGGGCCCCATGTTTTGAAGTGTCGTCGACCAGCGGTCGGCGTCAAACAATCCTTCGAGCATTTGATTCCTTCCTTGGACGATGCGCCTATACAAGACCCCAGGTCTTGACCTCTTGGTCGAGCCAGCCATCGGCCAGGCGATCGCAAATCACCTGATCGACCACGGCCGAAAGGTCGCAGCCCTTCTTGGTCGCCACGCCGTAGCCCTGCTCGCCAAACTTGACCTCGGGCTGCAGCAGCTCAACGGTCTCGTTCATGTAACCGGCCAGCGTGGAGCGGTCCATGGCAAAGACGTCGATATTGCCAGCGTCGAGCGAACTCTTGATGATGGGGTAGCCGCTAAAGGCCCTAAACTCGGGCTTACAGCTAAAGCCGTTGTCCTTGATCATCTGCTCGATCAGGCTCTGCGTGGTGGCGCCCTGGCTCACGCCAATGACCTTGCCATCCAAATCCTCAATCGAGGTAAAGCCCGAACGCTTCTTGACCATGAGTCCCACGTAGTCGGTGCGGTACGGCGTCGAGAAATCCCAGCTCTTCTTGCGCTCGTCGGTGATGGTGTAGGTCGCCGCGACCACGTCGAGTTGGCCGTTATCGATCAGCGGACCGCGCGTCTTGGGCGTTACGTCGGTAAACTCGACTAGCTCCTGGGCGCGGGCCTCCTTGTAGCTCACGCCAAAGACGGCAGCGGCGATCTGGTAGCACAAATCGACTTCCATGCCCTCAAAGCGGCCCTTGGCGGTGTCGTAATAGCCATAGCCGGGAACGTCCTTCTTAACGCCGGCATTCAGATGGCCACGCGACTTGATGGCCGCAAGCTTGGACCCCTTGTCGGAGTCCTCGCCGCTGGTGGAGTTGTCGCAACCGGTAAGCGCGGTCCCCGTCAGCGCAAGCATGCCGGCGCCAGCCAACTGCAAAAAGCGACGGCGCGACACGGCCGCCCTCGTCATATCCGTCATGTCCATCACCGCGCCTAGTGCAGAATCTTGGACAGGAACTCGCGGCAGCGCGGGTTCTCGGGGTTATCGAAGAAGTGCTCGGGTGTGCCCTCCTCCAGGATGCGGCCGTCCTCCATAAAGATGACGCGGTCGGCCACCTGGCGCGCAAAGCCCATCTCGTGCGTCACGCAGATCATGGTGATGTCCTCCTGCGCAAGCTCAATCATAACGTCAAGGACTTCCTGGACCATCTCGGGGTCGAGTGCCGAGGTCGGCTCGTCAAACAGGATGATGGGCTGCTTGGTGCACAGGGCACGAGCGATGGCGATGCGCTGCTGCTGACCGCCCGAGAGATTCTGCGGATACTCGCCGGCCTTATGCGCCATGCCAACGCGCTTGAGCGCGGCGATGGCGATCTCGGTCGCCTCCTCCTTGCTCTTCTTTTGCAGTTTGATGGGCGCGAGCGTCAGGTTGCCCAGCACCGTCATGTTGGGATACAGGTTGAACTGCTGAAACACCATGGAACTATACTTGCGAGCCATCTCCAGGTGATTCTTTTTGGTGAGCGGCGTACCGTCGATGACAACCTCGCCCGACGTGGGCTCCTCCAGATAATCGACGCAACGGATGAGCGTCGACTTACCCGAACCGGAAGGCCCGATCATTACGAGCTTCTCGCCGCGTTTGACGGTGAGGTTGATATCTTTGAGCACATGCAGGTCGCCAAAGTACTTGTTGAGATGCTTGATCTCGATCATGTCTGCCATGAATGTCCCTTCCCTGCGTTTACACGAGCTGAACTATTGTACGGAAAGAACCACGTTTCCGCAGCCCACACTACATTCCCGTAAAGAACCCGCAACCTTTAACCCACTCATTGGGGACGGGCTTAAATGAGTACCCGCTCATTGGGCACTCATTTAAGCCCGTCCCCAATGATTGCCCAGCCCAGCAAAAAGGGGCGCGACCGCAATGGTCACGTCCCCTTAACATCAACTATGTACCGCTCGGCCCTTAAGCCAGCTTTGCTCCGACGATCTTTGCCGCGGCAGGCTTATCGAAGTTGCCGCCGGTGGCCTTGCCGAGTGCACCCATAACCTGGCCCATCTGCTTCTTGGACGTGGCACCCAGCTCGGCGATAACCTGCTCGATCAGGGCCTCGAGCTCCTCACCCGAAACCTGCGCGGGCAGCAGGCTCTCCAGAATCTTGACCTGCTCGGTCAGGTTGTCGGTACGCTCTTGGTCGGTACCGGCCTTGATGGACATCTCCAACGTCTCGCTCGTCTGCTTAATCAAACGCTTGATCATGCTGTTGACGTCTTCCTCGGTCACATCGCGGCGCTCGTTAACCTCGATATTCTTCACCTCGGCCTTAACCTGGCGAATGATGGACAGGCGAACCTTGTCCTTGGCCTTCATGGCCGCAATCATTTCTTTCTGCAGCTCTTCGTTGGTCATCTGCAAATCCTCTCTAATAGCGTGGGCGGTGC
>CALLFD010000011.1 GCA_937997605.1 uncultured Collinsella sp.
TCGACGCGATTGCCGTCGATACCGAGTTTTTGCGCGAGCGCACGTTCCATCCGCGTCTATGTTTGGTTCAGATTGCCACCCCTGCTGAGAGCGTCGCGGTCGATCCCCTGGTAATCGACGACCTATCGCCGCTGGCCGAGCTTATGGCCGACGAGAGCGTGACCAAGGTCTTCCACGCGTGCTCGCAGGATATGGAGGTCATGCTCCATACCGTGGGCGTGCTGCCACGACCGATTTTCGATACGCAGGTCGCCGCCGCCTTTTTGGGCGAGCGCCAGCAGATTTCGTATGGCGCGCTTGTTCAGACGTTCTGCGGCGTATCGCTGCCCAAGACCGAGTCACTGACCGACTGGTCGCGCCGCCCGCTGACCGATAAGCAGATTGAGTATGCGATCGATGACGTCAAGTACCTGATCGTCGCCTATACCGAGATGATGAGCCGCCTGCGCGAGCTGGGCCGTGTGGACTGGGTGCTCGACGAGCTGCGCCCGCTGGCTGACGAGTCGCACTATCGCGCCGATCGCCACGAGGCGTTCCGCAAGGTCAAGCGCATCAATTCGTGCAGCCGTCATCAGCTGGGTATCGCGCGCGAGCTCGCCGCCTGGCGCGAGGACCGCGCCGAGCGGCGCAACATCCCACGCAAGTGGGTCATGTCCGACGACACGCTGCTAGCGCTCGTTAAGCGCAATCCCGTGCGCGTTGAGGAGTTCCGTAGCATTCGCGGTACCGATCAATTGGGGGAGCGCGACGTGGACGGTGCGCTCATGGCCATCAAGCGCGGCGCGAGCTGCCCGCACGATCGCCTGCCGCTCATGGTGCGCGGGCATCGCCAGATCTCTCCGGAGCTGGAGAGCGTGACGGACCTGATGTACGCGCTCATCCGCCTGGTTGCCGAGCGCTCGGGCGTGGCGACCTCGGTCATTGCCTCGCGCGATGACCTGGCCGACTATATTGAGCACCCCGAGCAGAGCCCCCTGCGCGAAGGCTGGCGTTTTGAGCTTGTGGGCTCGCGCCTGGACGATCTGCTCTCGGGCAACATGGGACTCACCGTGAAGGACGGAAAGATTGAACTGTTATAGGGAAGCCTAGCCGGCTGAGTGGGTAGAATGCCTCCAACGTGTAACTCGATTCGGAGGAATTCGCATGCCTTATTACTATGGATACGGCTTTGGTATCGACCCGCTGTACCTGCTGGTTGTTCTTGTCTGCACGGTGCTTGGCCTTGCCGCACAGAACTATATCAACTCGACGTACAAAACCTGGTCCAAGGTTCGCTCGGACGGCGCCACGGGCGCCACGGTCGCTCGCCGCATGCTCGACGCCAACGGCTGCAACGCCGTGGGTATCAAGGGTGTCGCTGGTGAGCTCACCGACCATTACAACCCGCAGGACAACAACTTATATCTGTCAGACGCCAACCGTTCTGGCGGCTCGGTCGCAAGCGTTGCTGTCGCTTGTCACGAGGCAGGCCATGCCGCGCAGCGTCAAAGTGGCTATGCCATGATGAAGGTACGCACCGCCCTCGTGCCGGTCGTCAACTTTACCCAGAACACTTGGACAATTGTGCTGCTCATGGGTCTGTTTATGAACATCGCGGGACTCACGACCCTCGCACTGATCTTCTTCTCGTTTAGCGTGTTGTTCCAGCTGGTTACGCTGCCGGTCGAGATTGATGCTAGTCGGCGCGCCGTGGCGTATATTGAGCAGTCGGGCATGAGCTCCAAGCAGGTCAACGGTGCCAAGAAGGTACTGACGGCAGCCGCGCTTACCTATGTGGCCGCAGCGCTCACGTCGATCATTCAGCTGCTCTACCTTATGGCTCGCTACAACAGAAACTCCAACCGATAACAAATGGGACAGGCAGGCGCCGCGGGGATTCGTGTCCCCGCGGCGCTGTACTATGTGTTGGACTTGAATTTGCGCAGGGCCGAAGCCCTTGTGCGCGATGACGAAAGGAGGCTGCGTGGCAGGCTGGAATCTGACCGGCAATACCGTTTCCGCCGAGTTCGACGGATCGGATGAGCAGGAGCGCAAAGAGCTCAGCGTGAGCCAAGCGGTGGAGATCGCCGCCGGCGCACTCGACGCCATTCCGCAGCTGAGCGTCTTGGGTGAGGTCACGGGTTTTCGTGGTCCCAATGCCCGAAGCGGCCACTGCTACTTCCAGATTAAAGACGACTCGGCCGCCGTCGACTGCATCATCTGGAAGGGCGCCTATCTCAAGCGTACCTTCGATCTGCGTGACGGCATGCAGGTGAGCTTTAAGGGCAGCTTCAACCTCTATAAGCCCACGGGTCGTATGAGCTTTGTCGCTCGCTCGTTTTCGCTGGCGGGGGAGGGTCTGCTGCGTCAACAAGTGGCGCAACTGGCCGAAAAGCTACGCCGTGAGGGTCTGATGGACGAAGCGCGCAAGCGCCGCATACCGGTGTTCTGCTCGCGCGTGGCGGTCGTCACCTCGCTTTCGGGCGCCGTAATCGATGACGTCAAGCGCACGCTGCGCCGTCGCAACCCGCTTGTCGAGCTTGTTTGCGTGGGGGCTAAAGTTCAAGGCGAGGGTGCACCGTCAGAGCTCATTGAAGGCCTGCGCCGCGCCGCTGCCATTACGCCGGCGCCCGATTGCATCTTGCTGGTGCGCGGCGGCGGCTCCTTTGAGGACCTCATGACCTTTAATGACGAGGAGCTTGCCCGCGCGGTGGCGGCTTGTCCCGTGCCCGTGGTGACCGGCATTGGCCATGAGCCCGATACCTCGATTTGCGACATGGTGAGCGACCGTCGCGCCTCCACGCCTACGGCGGCGGCCGAATCGGTGGCGCCGGCTATGACGGAGTTGGCCGATGTGCTCGAGGCGCGCTATCAGCGTCTGGGTGCCGCGATGGCATCGATGATTGGGTCGGCCCAGGTCGACCTGGAGATGCTCGATCAGCGCGGTCGCCGTGCCTGGGATACCTATACGGCTCGCTTGGGCGATGCGCTCGATGCGGCTGCGTGCCGCCCGTGCCTCAACGACCCAACGTTTATGGTTGAGCGTCGCGAGTCTGAGCTTGCCCTGACGGCCGATCGTTTGTCCGGCGCCATAACGCGTTCGGTTGGGGCATTCCGCTCCAACTTTGAGCGTCTACCCGAGCGCTTGATCGCAAGCACCTCAGGACTCGATGGCAAGCGCCATGCGCTCACGCTCGCAAGCTCCCGCCTGGAGCATCAGGGGCGCACGATGCTCAGCAAGCCAGCGTCCGACCTGGGCCGTGCAGCGGCTTCGCTCGATGCCCTGTCGCCGCTCAAGGTGCTTGCCCGCGGCTATTCCATCGCGTACAGCGTTGACGGCGTGGCTACAAGTGCCAAGACCTTTAAGCCGGGCGACGCCATTCGCGTGCGCATGGCAGACGGCAACGTGGCAGCAACGGTCAATACGGTCGAATAGACCGCGTTTTACAGTGATAAACCTTTGGGAAAGGAAACAGCTATGGCAGAGAAGACCCCGGTCGAGCAGCTTACGTACAAGCAGGCTTCGCAGGAGTTGGAGCTCATCATTCGCAGCTTGGAGTCGGGCGATATGGAGCTCGAGGAATCGCTCGAGAGCTATACCCGCGGCGTCGAGCTCCTCAAGAGCCTGCGCACCCGCCTGTCCGATGCCGAGCAGAAGGTCTCGGTGCTTCTTAAGGACGTTGACGGCAACGACGTGCTCGCCGACGGCGAAGCCGCCAACACGGACGACAACCTCTCGTTCTAACCATCCCGACCAAATATAATTGCCTTGGTCTGTGAGAAAGGAACCAACCATGTGCGATTGCATCTTCTGCAAAATTGCCAACCACGAGATCCCCTCGACCGTTGTCTACGAGGATGACCAGGTCATCGCGTTCGACGACCTCAATCCCCAGGCGCCGGTCCACACGCTCGTGATCCCCAAGAAGCACTACAGTGACATCGCCGATAACGTGCCCGCCGAGACCATGGGCGCCATGGCCCACGCCATCCAGGAGGTCGCCAAGGCCAAGGGTCTGGAGGACGGTTTCCGCGTCATCTCCAACAAGGGCGTCAACGCCGGTCAGACCGTCATGCACTTCCACATGCACGTCCTCGGCGGCAAGAACCTGGGCGAGAACCTCATCTGAGGACGCACGGCCCGTCGCCTTGGCTGCCTTTGGAGTAACCTATGCAGTTTTCTCAACTCGAATACCTTCAAGCGGTAGCGAACTACGGCGGCGTGCGCAAAGCGGCTCGCGCCGTTCACGTGAGCCCACAGGCTGTCTCGTCGGCAATTAAGAAACTGGAGTCTGAGTATCAGATCGTTTTGCTCAATCGATCGGCGGGGGAGGCTGTTTTGTCTCCGGCGGGCAGAGAATTTGCGCGTCGTGCACGCGTGATCCTGGCACAAGTCGACGATCTCAAAAAGTACACCCAATCGGGGAACGGTGGCGTTTCGCCCGACGGCCACTTTCGTCTTTACGTCCCCTGTCTTCACGGGCGGGGGCGTCTTTTTCCGAAAACTGGTACGACTCGTTTGAAAGCTCGCACCCTCAGATTCACCTTGATGTGTGGCATCAGCCAACGGCTACATGCTTTGAATCACTTGTGCTTGGCATTTCGGATGCGGCCATCTCATTTGAGGAACCAAGGGACAGTGTCCTTTCTTCGAAATACTTGGGTGAAAAGGAGCTCAAGGTTCTTTCGTG
>CALLFD010000012.1 GCA_937997605.1 uncultured Collinsella sp.
ATCGGCTTCCCACATCACGCATCCATTCCGAGTCGCTTAAGCGCCGCGCCGAGCAAATCCTCGACACGCATATCCTGCCCATCATACCCGCTCAGGGCAACCTCGGTCTCCTGCGGGCTAAAGCCCATGGAAAGGAGCGCCGCGCGGGCGTCATCGATCGCCGAGGGAGCGGCGGCGGGAACCGGCATCGCAACCTGACCGGGAATTACGTCGACCGGAACAAAGCCCTTGTCCTTGGCAAAGGTACTCTTGAGCTCCAAGATAAGGCGCTGGGCGGTCTTTTTGCCCACACCGGGCACCTTGGCCATACCCTTGTCGTCCTCGGCCATCACCAGGGAATACAGCTGCCCCACGGTATAGGTGGAAAGCACGGCAAGCGCCAGGCGTGGACCGACGCCCGAGACAGAAACGAGCCGATCGAACATCGTGCGTTCGTCCTTGGAGGCAAAGCCAAAGAGCGTCATGGCGTCCTCGCGCACCTGCATGCGGGTATAAAGGCGCACCTCGCCGCCGGGCGTAGGCAGCGTGGCGGCAGTGCTGCCCGAAATACCGAGCTCAAAGCCCACGCCCGATACATCGACGACGGCCGAGCTCATCGTGGCCTCGACAAGCGTTCCATGGAGCTGGGAGATCATCAGTATCCGGTTCCTCTCTGTTGATAGAACTCGCCGCCGGTAAGCGCCCGGGTGCGGCTTAAGTTAACGTGGCAGATGGCGCAGGCCAGGGCATCGGCAGCATGGTCGGGATGCGGGTCGTGATCGAGCTGCGTGAGCGTACGAACCATATACGCGACCTGCCGTTTGTCCGCGGCGCCGGTGCCCACCACGGCCTGCTTGATCTGCATGGGCGTGTATTCGCCAATCTCGAGCGCGCACTCCGAAAGCGCCACGAGCGCGGCACCGCGGGCATGCGCCGTGGGGATGGCCGAGCGGACGTTAGCGCCAAAGTAGATGCTCTCGATAGCCGCGGTATCGGGACGGTAGCGTTCAACGACGCCCTTGAGGTCACGGGCGATATGCGACAGGCGCACCGCGAGCGGGCTGCCCGCGCTGGTCTCGATACAACCGTAGGCACGGCAGCGGACCTCGCCACGCCGCTCCTCGATAATCCCCCAGCCCGTATGGGCCAAACCAGGGTCGATACCCAAAATGACCAAGCCAACCTCCCCTCGCCACAAGCGCAGCGCAAGGCAAGGCCCCGCGCATCATTCACGAACGTCTGTTCTAGAATAACACAACGGGGCCAAGACGCTTAGTTGAAGTATCGGGGTTGGGAGCGAATCCCGTCCCCAGCTTAATTCTGCGAGAAGAATGGGAACTGTCGGGGGTCAACCGGCGAATGCGGCATCGGCGTGCCCTGGGGCCCACCCTGTGGTCCGCCCTGGCCGCCCATCATCTTGTCGATGGCGTCCTGGACCTCGCCCTCGAACTTTTTCATTCCCTCGTGCAAACGACGCTGACCGTCCTCAGAGCGCAGCTCTTCCATCTGCTCGGGCGAAATACCCAGTAGCTCGCCCAACAGGCCCATCATCTCGCCGCGCATACGGTCACTCGTATCGTCGTCGGCAAAACGGCGCACCTCGGCGCGCGCCAGTGAATCAACCGTCATGCGCTCCTTACCGTTGAGCCCCAGATCGGACCACGCAAGCATGTACGGCCAAGCGCGCTCGGCAAACGAACGGGCCGAGACGATCGGGGCCGTCGGTAGCATGCGACGAGCAGCCTCGCCCTGGCGCACGAGCATCAGCAGCAGCGAGCAGGCCTCGGGCTTGCCGGTGGCAATCGGGATGTCATCAAAGGGACGGTTGCAGTCCACGTGTGACTCGAGCGCACCATCGACCTCGCCCGGCTCAAGCCCGCCCAGCAGCTGCGCCGCGCGATCGAGCATATCAACCGGACCGGCGAGCGTCGAGAGCGCCTGCGCCAGCACGCGATCCATGCAATCCTCCACCGCGTTGAGCGTCACGAGCTCTTGGGGCACCACGGCCGAGGCGCGGTTGCGCACGCGTGCCACAAACTCGAGCGTCGACAGATACACATCGCCAAAGGGCGCAAAGTCGCCCTGGTAGCCGCCGGACAGCGCGGGCGCCGCCAGCGCGTACTCAGTCTTGGAAAGCGGGCTCAGCGCCGTAGCGCCCAGCTCGAGCGCCGTATCCTCGAGCATCAGGCCCAACGCACGCGAGCGCAGACGTTCGGCGTCGCCCGCCGACACGTCGCGGTCGAGTACGCGCGCCGCATCCGGCGCATCGCGCTCGACGGTGCGAATATGCAAGCGCTCAGCAATTGAGCGAACAGCAGAACAGCGGGCGGCCTCCGCCTCCTCCTGCGCCGGCGTAAAGATGCGATTGCGCCCCAGCACCAGGCCAATCACATTACGCGAGCCCAATGCATCGACAGCCAGCGCCGCAAGCAAAGACGACGGCAGATCGCCCTCAAGCGCCACCACGGCGCGCGACGTACCATGGGCACGGGCGTTATCACGCACAGCGAGCACCAGCGCCTGCCACAGCCACTCCTCGGAGCGAAACTGGGGCAGCTCATGGTCCTCCAGGGCATCAAGCATCATGCCGCGCTGAATCTCCTGAACCAGCAGGCTCTCCTCAAAACACGGCGCCTGGGCCACCACGCGCCCGCAGTCGTCGAGCACAAACGATCCGCCGGTGTACACCGACTCGTCATAGGCGCCGACCGGCGCCATGCAGGCAAACCACACGCTGCGCTTAGATGCGATCTTGCGGTAGGCTCCGCTGCGCACGGCGGCAATGGCGGCCGTCTCGCGGTCGGTCATATCGAATGCGTTGAACTGGAAATAGGCAATGAGGTCGACGCCGGTCGGCAGCATCTCGAGCTCGCGGTCCAGGTCGAACACCACGGCGATACGCACGCCGTCCACGTCAAACACCGGAGGCGCCCAACGCGCGTCGTTGCTCTCGCCACGCTGCAGGGCGATGCTCGAACGGGCCGGCACCACGCGACCGTCTTTGAGCATCATATAGTCAAGCAGGGGCTGGCCCTCAAACGAAACCGCCGCGGGCACGATGCAGATCATATCGAGTTCTTGGATGCGCTCGGCAACACCGGTCAGACCCGTCAGCATGTCGTGCTCAAAGTCGGCAGCGCCCACCAGGCCGCCGGGCAGGGCACCCATAAAGAGCGGAGCCGGGACGCACAGCACGCGCGCCCCGCGCTCGTGGGCCAAACGGGCCTGGTCCTCGATGCGACCGCAAATGCCCTCAATATCACCCAGGCGCATATCGATCTGTGCAAGTGCGAGCTTCATGGCTCAGCCCTTTCCGTCGTAAATCGTCGTTGTCGTAGTAAAAGCGCCGGCCGCGTGATGCAGTCGGCGCTCGCATGTGCATATGCTAGCTATGATACCCCGAGCGGGGGCGCACTCCTAGAACGTCGCGGACCACAGCCCGTGCAGGTTGCAGTAGGCATAGACGGTACCGGTCTTGGAGCCGCCAGCGAAAAACGTCGTGGGCTTCATGCCGGGCTCAAGGTAATGGACCTCCAGGCGGCCCTCGGCCTCAAGCGCGATCCACTCGATGTAGTGCTCGGGCAACATGGGGTGCTCTGTCGAGCCCACGCGTGCGCGAATGACGTGGCCGTCACGCTCGATCTCGACAACAGGCACGTGCTTCTCGTGTGCCGCATCCTCGGTGTTCGCCGTCAGCTCCGTGCAGCCGGCAGGGGTCGCAACGCCGTCGCCAAGGGCGGCGATGAGCTTACCGTCGGGGTCCTTAAAGAATTTCGCCATGATGTTCTCCTTTGCTGATGTGCCAATGTTCTCGATGGTTCTTATGCCCAAAGGCAGACAAACCATCCATGGCATTGCAAATGAACACATAACGGGCGGGAACGGTGGGGCGGCGCGTACTATCCGCCCCGGCAGCCCCATCCCGCGCGCAGCTAGCGACCGTCGCCACCGAGCAGCGCCAGAACATCCTCGCGCGTGAACAGCGCCGACGAGATGCCGTCGCCGCCGAGCACGCTGTTGACCAGATCGCGCTTGGATTCCTGCATCTGCATGATGCGTTCCTCGATCGTGTCCTTGGCGATGAGCTTGTACACGGTCACGGTGTGCTGCTGGCCAATGCGGTGGGCGCGGTCGGTCGCCTGATCCTGCGCCGCCACGTTCCACCACGGGTCGTAGTGGATGACCACATCGGCGGCCGTCAAATTAAGGCCCACGCCGCCCGCCTTGAGCGAGATCAGAAACACCGGCACCTCGCCCGCCTGGAACTGCGCAACCATCTTGGCACGGCTCTCCTTGGACGATGCGCCTGTAAGCTTAAGGAAGGCGATGTCCTCCTTGGCCAAGCGCCTGCCGATGATATCGAGCATGCCCGTAAACTGGCTGAACAGCAAAATGCGATGACCGCCGTCGAGCGCGCCGTGGACGAGCTCCATGCACGTATCGAGCTTGGCGCTTCCCGCCTTATAGTCCGCATAGTGCAGATGCGGGTCGCAGCAGATCTGGCGCAGCTTGGTGAGCTCAGCAAGTACCTTGAGCTTGTCTTTCTTAAACTCCCCCGCCTCGCGGTGCTGCACTTGCTGGGCAATGCGATCCTGGTTGGCCAGGTAAAGCTTGCGCTGCTCTCCGGTAAGCTGCGCCATCACCGTATCCTCGATCTTCTCGGGCAGGTCGGCCACCACATCTTCCTTGACGCGAC
>CALLFD010000013.1 GCA_937997605.1 uncultured Collinsella sp.
GATATGGCCGACAAGATCATGGTTATGTACGCCGGCCGTCCCGTCGAGTTCGGTACTGCTGAGGAAATCTTCTACGAGAGCCGCCACCCCTACACCTGGGGCCTTATCCGCTCCATCCCGGAGCAGGCCATCGAAGAGAAGAAGCCGCTTACGCCGATTCACGGCAACCCGCCCTCGCTCATGAACCTGCCTGAGGGCTGCGTGTTCTCGCCTCGTTGTCCCTATGCGACCGATAAGTGCCGCAAGCAGCGCCCCGAGCGCGTTGTCACCGAGTCTGGTCACTACTCTGCGTGCCACTACTCCGGCGACCCCGAGTTCCTCAAGAACGCTCCTGAGACGTCCCGTACGCGCAAGGATTCCAAGAAGGGAGGCGAGGCGTAATGGCAGATACCAACGAGCGTACTCCGCTGCTGAAGGTCGAGCACCTCTCTAAGGAGTTTCCCGCTGAGTCCGGCATGTTCGCCAAGCGTTTTTCCAAGCGCGTCGTCTCTGCTGTAAATGACATCTCTTTTGAGATTTATCCGGGCGAGACCTTTGGTCTGGTTGGCGAGTCTGGTTGCGGTAAGTCCACGACGGGCCGCACCATCATGCGCCTGACCAAGCCGACGGCAGGCAAAGTATTCTTCCAGGGCAAAGACGTTGCCGAGATGAGTAAGCACGAGATCAAGGATATGCGTCGCGAGATGCAGTTTATCTTCCAGGATCCTTATGCTTCGCTGAATCCCCGCATGACCATCGGCGAGATCGTCTCCGAGCCCATGACCATTCATGGTGTGGGCACCAAGGAGGAGCGCATTGAGCGCGTCCGCGAGCTGCTGGACGTCGTCGGTCTGAACCCCGAGCACATTAACCGCTATCCGCATGAGTTCTCCGGCGGTCAGCGTCAGCGTGTCGGCATTGCCCGCGCGTTTGCTCTGAAGCCCAAGCTGATTATCTGCGACGAGCCGGTTTCCGCTCTGGATGTGTCCATTCAGGCCCAGGTTCTGAACCTGCTCAAGGAACTGCAGGACAAGTTCGGTACCGCGTATCTGTTTATCGCTCACGACTTGTCCGTCGTGCAGCACATTTCCGATCGCGTTGCCGTTATGTATCTGGGTAAGATGGTTGAGGTTTCGGACTGGAAGACGCTCTATAGCGAGCCTCACCATCCGTACACGCAGTCGCTGCTGTCTGCCGTGCCGGTTCCCGATCCGGATATCCAGAAGACCCGTAAGCGCATCATCCTCGCTGGCGATCCGCCGTCACCGTTGGATCCGCCGACCGGTTGCCGTTTCCACACCCGCTGCCCGATCGCGCAGGGCATCTGCTCTGAGAAGCTTCCCGAGTTTAAGGAAGTCGCACCGGGCCACTGCTGCGCGTGCCACTTCGCGGAGCCGTTCCCGATCAAGGAATCGCACATCGATCTGTAGTCGGTTGTTCTCGTCCGGGCCCGCCCTGAAGTTACTTTTCAGAACGTCCTCGGACATGCAAGAAACCCCCGCTGCGCACTTCGTGCGGCGGGGGTTTCTTGCGTCCTGCGGAGTGTTCTGAAAAGTAACTTCAGGGCGGGCCCTGCGGCAACGCGGCAGGGAGGGGTGCGATTCCTTGATCGCTCACTTAATCTAATAGGAAAGTTAGTGAGGCCGGAGCTTTAGCTCCGGCCTCTTTATATAAGGGCTCGGCAAAGCCGAGCCACCAAATTTGCATCAGCCCCCAGAACATGTTTGAGAACTGTGCCTGAAGTATGTATTTGCAGGCCCCGAATCGGTGTTGCCTCCCGGTGCATTCCGCAGGGGGAGCGATATTTTGCAGCACGAAGTGCGCAACAAAATATCGCTCATGCCCGAGGACGCGCCGGGAGGCAACACCGATTCGGGGCCGAACATATAGATCTACCAGCGCATTTACAAATTCGTAAACTTTTTTGAAAAAAGTGCTTGCACAGTTCTCGAATCATAGGTTATTATCTTCCTCGTTGAACGCGCGGGTCCAACAAAACGAACCGTGAATCAACAACATAGCATGTCGGAGTGGCGGAATTGGCAGACGCGCTAGCTTGAGGTGCTAGTGACCGCTTTTTGGTCATGCGGGTTCAAGTCCCGCCTCCGACACCATCGCATTTGAGAAGCCTCTTCGGAGGCTTTTTTGTTACCGATAGACGGTGGGGTCCACGATGGAAACGCTTGAACGCAACGAGTGGGCAGACGTTGCCCAACTAGTCGAGATCACGAGCGATGCTGTCATCATCTGCGAGCTCGACGGAACCATTCTGCATGTGAATAATCGCTTACTTGGTTTGATGTGCGAGGAACGCGCCGACGTCATCGGTGGAGATGTTAAAGACGTCCTGTACTCATCCGCTTTTGAACGTGCGACGGAACATCGTCTGCCATTTGAAACTGATGGCTCCGAGAACGAACTGATGCTCAAGCTGAGTGACGGCTCCTTTATCCCCGTCTTGGTTCGTGCGGGCTCCGTAACGCCTCCACGCATCTTTGGGCGCCGCGCGCCACGTGTCCTGGTGGCGCTCCATAGCATCGAAGAACAGTATTCGCACGACCGCCAGCTCAAGCGTGCGCTTTCGGAGCTTAGAGTGGCGAACAAGCGCCTCTCTGGCACGCTCTCGGTCATTATGAGTACCGTGGGCTCCGATGAGCTGCCCAGCCTACTTGATACCGTTTTGAACCAGCTTGTAGGAACGCTCGATGCTTCGGGTGCCGCTATCTATTTTTCTGAGAGCGGCGGTTTTAAACTTCGCGGTGTTTCCAAGGAGCTGTACGACAGCTACCTGCCTGAGTTTTTGCCGTATGGCGCTGGCATTCCGACGTATGTTCTTCGTGAGTCGCGTGCCTGTCGCTTGTCGATTCAACAGGACCTTGAGGGTGATAAGGCCGCCTCCGGTATGTTTATGGACTTGGACAATCGTTCTAAGCACCTGTTGCGCATGCAGGATATGCCTCCGTACCGCAGCGAGATCTGTCTTCCCGTTTTTTACGGTACGCAGATTCTTGGCGTGCTGGAAGTTGGTTGGAAACGCCCTCAAGCACCGCTCGCCTATGACGTTAATGTACTCGAGGTCATTTGCGATTACCTGTCTATCCAGCTGGTCGGCATGGCATCGAGCCTTCGCTCCCGTCGCACGGCCGAGCTTGGCCGCTCGCTCAATGTCTTACGTGATGAGTTGTTTA
>CALLFD010000014.1 GCA_937997605.1 uncultured Collinsella sp.
TCGTCGGCGACGAATGGCCGCTGCAGCACCGCCACGTGCTCGGCCAGGCCATCCGCATCCGCTCGCCGTACGTGGATGCGCTGTCCGTCACCCAGGTGCTCGCCCTCGGCTCGCTGCGCAAGCGCGTGGACAAGGAAGAGCTCACGCACGGCCAGAAGGAGAACTACACCTATCTGATCCTGTGCACCGTTTCGGGCGTCGCCGCAGGCCTGCAGAACACGGGCTGATTTCGGGCTGACTGCCTAGATGACGCGAGTGGGGAGGTTCCGTGCCGATAAACGGCGCGGGCCTCCCCGTTCGCGTCGCGCGGCCCTAGCCTGGCCGGCGACAGCGCACAAAACAGGCACGCAGTCCGAGCGACAGACTCCCAATCATCCGACGTAACCCGGCGCCTATCCGCGTTTACCCACGCCGCGACACCGACAGCCATCGTGGGCTTATACAACTGGTTCGGTCAGACTTATATTCTCGGCAGATTGAGCCTAGTCCACATTTCTCTATTTCTTCCTTGTCCTGCTTATAACCCCAATGACAACCCTTTTGGTTACGGCTTTCCTTCATGACAAACTGTCTTGGAAAAAGATTGTTCGCATCATAGCGCTGTCTTACTGTTTGACCATATTGGGTGTATTTCTGAACGAGTTGTGTTGTTGACGGAAGACGCCGCACTCGAAGGTTTTTGTTCAGCGCCTAACATGCAGCACTAGCATACTTATCCTCAATCCACTCATGATTCAGTAACAACTGCATGACTCCTGAAACACAGACACATAGCGAAGCCCTCGTTTGCAACTTCCACGAGAGAGAACCTTTGCTATTTTCACTAGAAAATCACACCCTAGAGTGCACCCCTACTCATTTTCCATTAGAATACTCTTAATATCTTAATCATTGTCGATTGAGATTAAATTTTCACATGGAGGAAATTATGAAATCCAGAAGAGTTTTTTATTCTCCACAATTATCTCAGTTTGCCTATGCACAGTTATGACCACTCCAGCCTTTGCTGTAAATTGGTGGCAGGTTGGATGGATTGTCGCCAATAACGTCATCGACCGGGTAGTCAATCTCGATGGGCAAAGTTCAAATGATCAATATTCCACCTATATGGTTTCACCTTCCATTGTTTTCAACAATGGCACCAATGGGGGGCGAATTCTATATGCGCCCTCAAGTCTCCAGCCGTGTGACCAGTTTCGAAATGCACGCGCATAGAGCTAACCCCGTCGATTTTGGAGCCAATATAGTTCTAGCCTTGTCCACAACCTCAGGCAAAAGGGTTATCAATAAAACAGTAGGGACAAACCAGTATGTCTCATACACCAGATCAAGCAGCGATGGCACCGGAACATGGGACGCTCGTTTCACCGAAGATGACAGCGGGAAAAATTGGCAGTGTTATTACCGCCAATATTACGGCAATGGAAGAAGTCTTCCAACGATCATCGACGTCCCAAATAC
>CALLFD010000015.1 GCA_937997605.1 uncultured Collinsella sp.
CGAGGGCAGGCGAGGGTATCGCAGGGCACAGGTGATTGCGTCGTATGCGGACGGGCTGTCCGAAAACGGCGGCGAGTCTCGGTTCCGAGCGTTCTTTATTGCGTACGGCTTTCCGGTTCCGGAGCTGCAGGTGGAGTTTCGCGACCCGCTCGATCCGAGCCAAGTGTTTCGCGTCGACTATTTTTGGCGGCTCGAGGACGGGACGTGCGTCATCGGCGAGCTCGACGGAAAGGGGAAGTACACCTTGCAGAACGACGAGGGCCGGGAGTCGGTCGACCCATTCGTGGCAGAACGTCAACGGGAGTCCCATCTGACAATGCTCGGGCATAAGGTGCTTCGGTTTACGTTTAACGAACTCAAAGACCCGGGGAAGCTGGTCGAGAAAATGAGGTTGGCGGGTATTCCGCGACGGCCCGGTTTGGCTGAGCAATGGAGGCGCCAGTGGTATGGGCACTGAAGCGGACTGTCTCAATCTGTAACATCTAGAGGCCGAAAACCTGTCTACTTGTTACAGATTTAGACGTCTGACGACGGGGCTGGAGAATATCTCGATCTGTAACATCTGGCGGCCAAAATTCGACCCAACTGTTACAGATTGAGACAAAGGTTGGACGCGGTGCCGAAAGATCTCGATCTGTAACATTTGGAAGGTTAAAGACGGTCTACTTGTTACAGATCAAGACGTTTTGCTGGAACGACCGACGCATCGCTGCACTGGTCTGTTCATCCTCACGCCCTTCTCTTCCTCCCGTTAGCCGATATGTCCGCAGGAACCTTGCCGCGCTGGATAATAATGGACAAATGTTCATGTTAATCGTGAGGGAGGAGCTCGATATGGCGTCTGCCGATCGTTCCACGTTGTTTATCAATGCGACCATTCTGGATGGTTCGGAGCATATGGAGCCGCAGCCCGACATGGCCGTGGCCGTTGAGCGCGGTGTCATCACGTGGATGGGGCCGAGTGCTGTGGCGCAGGCGCATGCAGGTGCCGAGGTCATCGATCTGGCAGGTGCGTATCTCATGCCAGGCCTCATCAATATGCATGTGCATCTGTGCGGTTCGGGCAAGCCGGTTTCGGCGGGCGATGCAGGCGCGCTGATGAAGAAGCTCGATAATCCCGTGGGGCGCGCCATCGTCCGCCACATCCTCAAAGGCAGCGCCCAACAGCAGCTGGCAAGCGGCGTGACCACGGTGCGCGGCGCGGGCGACCCACTGTTTGCCGACATCGCCGTTCGTAATGCCATCGACGCCGGCAAGTATCAAGGTCCTCGCCTGGTGGCGCCGGGAACGGGCGTCACGGTGCCGGGCGGCCATGGTGCGGGCTTGTTCGCCCAGGTGGCCAACGGTCCCGCCGAGGCAGCCGAACAGGTGCGCGACCTGTATGCGCGTGGTGCCGACGTCATTAAGCTGTTCGTGACGGGCGGCGTGTTCGACGCGACCGAGGTGGGCGAGCCGGGTGTGTTGCGTATGCCCGTGGAGGTTGCCGCGGCGGCGTGCAAGGCGGCGCACGATATGGGCCTTCCTGTTATGGCTCATGTTGAGAGTACCGAGGGCGTGAAGGCCGCGCTTGAGGCCGGCGTTGACACGATTGAGCACGGCGCTCCGCTGACGCCCGAGATCCTGGAGCTGTACCGTGGCGTCGCGGGCACGCAGCTCGAGGGGCGCGCGCCCAGCGTTACCTGCACTATCAGCCCGGCGCTGCCGTTTGTGTTGCTCGACCCGGAAAAGACCCATTCGACCGATACGCAAAAGAAGAACGGCGACATCGTGTGCTCGGGCATTATCGAGAGCGCCCGTGCCGCACTGGAAGCTGGCGTTAAGGTGGGCCTGGGCACGGACTCGAGCTGCCCATTCGTGACGCAGTACGACATGTGGCGTGAGGTGGCCTATTTTGCCAAGTATGTCGGCGTGAGCAACGCCTTCGCACTGCATACGGCTACGCAAGTCAACGCCGAGCTGCTGGCGCTGGACGGCGAGACTGGCACGATCGAGTGCGGCAAGGCCGCCGATATCTTGGTGACGCGCAAGAACCCGCTCGATGACCTGTGCGCACTGCGTGAGCCGACGCACGTGATGTGCCGTGGCGATCTGGTGCGCAAGCTCAAGGTGAAGCGCATTCCCGAGGTGGACGCCGAGCTCGACGCGATTATGGCCATGCCTGCCGAAGCGCTTGCCGAGGAGCTGGCCCGCGACGGCGTGGCATAGGTGTGACAAAGGGGCAATCCCTTTGTCATAATCAAAAAAGCCGAGGTCTCAGTGCGAGGCCTCGGCTTTTTTCGAACAAATACTTAAGACTGGGACAAACAAACCTGATTAATTGTCCCGCGTGCGGCGGCTAGGAGCGCGTTTCCATCTTGGCGTGGCACTTGGGGCAGGTGACGCGGATCTTGCCCTTGCCCTTGGGGACGGAGAGCATCTGGCCGCAGTTGGGGCACTTGAGGTATGCCGTGGTCTTGCGGCCCTTCCACATCTTCTTGGCTGTGCGCTTGGCACGTTCAAAGTCTTCCTTGCTAGTACCGGCTGCGCGCGAGGCGTTGGCCGCTGCAGCTCCGCCGCCCAAGCTAGCTACAAACTTGCCCAAGCCGGGTACGTTTGCAGTCGCGGCGACAAAGGCCTCGTTCTCCTTACGACGTGCGTCGATATTTTTGGATAGGCCGCGCAGCACGCCAATCACGATTACGGCGATGGCAATCCAGCTGAGCCACTGGATGCGGGCTATCGATCCGATCATCGCGATGACGATGCCGGCAAAACCCATCACGATGGTGAGTTCATCGGCACCATTGCGACCCTTCATAAAGTCATTCATGCAAATTGCCTTTCGTTCGATATGCTGCACGCCTTTATACCCGATTTAGAGCAAGGGGGACAGGTTAATCTGCACCAATGTGGTGCAAACATACCTGTCCCCGGAATACCAAGACGGTGCAAAGAAGTCTGTCCCCAATGCCCCAATTACTTGGAGAGCTTGTCGACGACGCGTTCGATCTCGGCGAGCTTGGCGGCTTTGAGGTCCTCGTCGCCCGATTCGATTGCCGAAGTCACGCAGCCCTCGATATGCGCCTTGAGCACGTCGGCGTTGATGCGCGCGAGGAGCGCCTGTGTTGCCATGAGCTGCGTGGAGATGTCGACGCAGTAACGGTCCTCCTCGACCATCCGTAGGATGCCGTCGATCTGGCCGCGTGCCGTCTTGAGCATGCGGGTCACCGATTTATGGTCTGCCATCATGGCGGGTCCTCGTTTCTGGTCGATCTTCCGGATGTCCCCGTCAGTTGCGGTGAAATACGGACCGTTTAAAGGCCTAGGGTGGCACAACAGTCCGTATTTCACCGCAACTTCTGAGGATTGAGTAGGCGGCGTCTGCTACGCGGCGGTCACCGAAAGGGCGTGGAACTTCTCGCCGGCGCCCTCGACGGCGGCAGCGAGCTGCTCAGCGGTCACGGTGTCGGCACACTCCACCTGTACGGTCTGAGTCTCGTGATCGGCATCGGCGTCGGTCACGCCGGCAACGTTGAGTAGTGCCGTCTCGACAGTAGCGTCGCAATGGCCGCACATAAGGCCGGAAGTCTTGATTGTGAAACGCATGGATATTCCTCTCTGTTGTGTCGGCTTTCCCAGGCACCCGACCTTGACCTTCAAGCCGTCGCTCGCGTATCAAAGTACGCGTCGCTCCTCTTTCAGGTCAATCTCGGGCATCTGGAAAACCCGTTCTAAATGGACTGAATGGTGAGCCTATTTTGCCACTTTCGGCTTAAAGGTTCGCAGGCGCAGTGCATTGGACACGACGCACACGCTCGACAGGCTCATGGCCGCGGCGCCAAACATCGGCGAGAGCTGCCAACCGGTGAGGGGGAAGAACACGCCCGCCGCCAGCGGAATGCCGATGCCGTTGTAGAACAGCGCCCAGAACAGGTCCTGCTTGATGTTGCGAATTGTGGCGCGCGACAGCTCGATGGCACGGGCGACGTCCATGAGGTCGCTGCGCATGAGAACCACATCTGCCCCTTCTTTGGCGATGTCGGCGCCGGTACCGATGGCAAGGCCCACGTCGGCGCGCGCCAGGGCGGGGGAGTCGTTGATGCCGTCGCCCACCATGGCGACCTTGCTGCCCGCATCCTGCAGCTCGCGCACGTGGCGTTCCTTGTCGGCGGGGAGGACGTCGGCGATGACCTGCTCGCTGCTCAGTCCCACGCGGCGGGCGATCGCTTCGGCTGTCACGCGGTTGTCGCCGGTGAGCATGCGCACGTCGACGCCAAGCGAGCGCAGTGCGGCGATGGCCCCGGCGCTCGTCTCCTTGACCTCGTCCGCCACGGCGATGGTGCCGACAAGCTCGCCGTTCTTGGCAAAGAACAGTGGCGTCTTGCCCTCGGCCGCGAACTGTTCGGCAAGGCCGGCGGGAACCTTCACGCCCAGCTCGTCCATCAGACGCACGTTGCCGGCTGCAATGGCGTTTTGCCCCTCGTGCGCCGTAACGCCACGACCGGGCACGGCAGTAAAGTCTTCGACCATGCGCGCGACGATCCCGCGTGTCTCGCACTCGGCCATAATCGCCTCGGCCAGCGGGTGCTCGCTCGAGCGCTCCAGCGCGGCGGCCAGCTTGAGCAGCGCTTTTTCGCTCATGGCGGGCGAGCCGTCGGCGCGCGTGGCTACTACGATATCGGTCACAGCAGGCTTGCCGCGGGTGACCGTGCCCGTCTTATCGAGCACCACGGTACCTACGCTGCGCAGGTTCTCCAGCGCCTCGGCGCTCTTGAACAGAATGCCCATCTCGGCGCCCTTGCCGGTGCCGACCATAATGGCGACGGGCGTGGCCAGACCCAGCGCGCACGGGCAGCTGATCACCAGCACGGCCACGGCGGAGGTGAGCGCCTCGTTTATGCTGCCGGTCAGTGCCATCCACGCCGCAAAGGTCACGGCCGAGATCACGAACACCACGGGCACGAACACGCCGGCGACTTTGTCGGCCATGCGGGCGATAGGCGCCTTGGTGGCGTTGGCGTCCTCGACGAGCTGGATAATCTTGGCGAGCGACGTGTCGGCACCCACACGCGTGGCGCGGAAGGTAAACGAGCCCGTGCGGTTGACCGTGGCCGCATTGACAGTGTCGCCGGCGGTCTTCTCCACGGGAATGGATTCGCCGGTGAGCGCGCTTTCGTCCACGGCCGAGCTGCCCTCGAGCACCACGCCGTCAACGGGGATGGACTCGCCGGGGCGCACACGCAGCACCTGGCCGGGCAGAATGGCATCGACGTCGACGGTGGCCTCGCTGCCGTCCTCTGCCACGACGGTCGCGGTCTTGGGTGCCAAGTCGATGAGCGCCTCGATAGCGCCGCCGGTCTTGGACTTGCTGCGCGTCTCGAGGTATTTGCCCACGGTGACGAGCGACAGGATGGTGCCAGCGCTCTCAAAATACAGGTTGTCCATGCTCGTCATCATGGCCTCGTGCACCTGACCTGCGGCTAGCTGGTCGGCCATGATGAACATGGCGTAGAGCGACCAGGCGATGGAGGCGGTGGCGCCCACGGCAATAAGGGCGTCCATGGTGGGCGCGCCGTGCGCGAGCGATTTAAACCCGTTGATAAAGTACGCGTCGTTGACGTAGACGATGGGGATGAGCAGGACGAGCTCGGTGAGCGCGAGTGTCATGCTGTGGGTATGGTCGGTGAAAATACCGGGCAGCGGCCAGCCGAGCATGTGCCCCATGCCTATGTAGAACAGTGGGATGAGGAATACGATCGAGATGATGAGGCGGGTGCGCATGGCGGAGGCGGCGGCCTCCAGCTTTTTGGTGGGCGACTCCATATGGGCGGCGCCGGACCTGGCTTGCGTACTGCCGTTTTGGGAGGCGTCGATGCCCGTGCTGACGGGCGAGGCCGAGTAGCCCGCGCGATCGACAGCGGTGCAGATGTCGTCGGGGGAGACCTGCGCAGGGTCGTAGTCCACCAGCATAGAGCCGGCGAGCAGATTGACCGCGACACTTTGGACGCCGTCGAGTTTGCTGACGGCACGGTCCACGTGCGCTTGGCACGCGGCGCACGTCATGCCGCCCACGTCAAACTTATCTTGAGCCATGGCTTCTCCTTTCTGTGGTTCGGTGTTGGAATTGTTAACCTGCTGATACTATACACCCATACCCCCTGGGGGTGTACAGTACAGAAAGAAATGTATGACATTTCGTTACAGATGAGGATAGTTGGTTGGCCGATGGACCGTCCCAACCAATCATCTCAATCTGTAACGTCTGGACCGGTTTTTGAACCATAGCTGTTACAGATTTAGACAAACATTTCAGCCGAAAACTAACGTCTCGATCTGTAACAACTAGACCCCGTTTTACCGAGTATTTGTTACAGATCAAGACAAACAGTTGGCAGGAAACTCAATGTCTCGTTCTGTAACATCTAGCAGCAAATATGACCTCTAACTGTTACAGATCGAGACAATTGCCGGGGAGGGGTCCCGTCACGGCAAGACGCCCGCTCTCTAGATACAGAATCCGGGGATCACACAGGTTCGTTTGTTTGGCTTGTCCGCAGGCGTTGCGTACGTGAAGGCGTCGCCGTCGTGGCCCACGCGATTCAAATAGAGTGTGCCTCCACTCTCCGATGAGTCGGGGCTCACCGTGCGCTCCCACCAGCAGGTGTCCTTGCCCTTCCACTGACGGACCATCGTCTCGTTCGTGGAATACGGGCTCACCTTGAGCTCGCGGAAGAGTTGGTACTCCTTGCCCTCGCTGTTGTAGATGTCTGCCAGGTAGTGATAGTCCTTGGCAAACGAATCGGGCGGTTGCGTACCGCACAGCTCGACCATGGCGGGCAGCCAAAGGGTTGCGGGCAACTCGCTCAGACACGATGCACTGTTGGCGGCGCCCACATTGTTCGAGACCTTCTTGACCCCTTTAATGAGCGCGCGCAACTCGTTGGGTAGCAGCTTAAGGCCGTCGCCGTTGAGCCATTCCCGCAGCTCGCAATCTGCCCAGCCGGCGCTCGGCGGTTCAGCTGCAGCGTTGCGCTCGGCAATACCCGCGTCGAACATAAACGTCAGCCCGGCCTTGCCCGTACCGTCTAGAAGCTCGTCGTGGCGGATACCCACAAGCTGCGCGCCAACCTGCAGCCCGTTGGTGAGCGTGACGCGCTTGGTGCATGGATAGGGGATATGCCCGTTGTCATCGAGCAGGTGATAGCGCTTGGCAATCTCGCGTGCCTCGCTACGGGTCTCGGCGGCCTTAATCTTGAGCGAAATCTCCTGCAGCTGATCCCAGGTGTAGTCGTCAAGTGAACCGCGGATGCCGTCAAGGTAGGCGGGGATGCCAAAGCCATGGGTTGCCGCCCCGATAACGCTGAGCCCCGCAACGGCTGCGATAGCGCCGCCGATAATAAAGCGGCGGCGGGTCATGGCATCGTGGCGGGCCTGATTCAGGATCTCTCGTGCGCGCTCGCCGGCGACGTCGACCTTAAGGTGCGTGCCAGAATCGATATCAATTGCGGCCTCGTCTCCTGCACCTTCGCGGCCTTCGGATTCGGCGTCGGTGAGGTATGCCGAGAGCACCTCGAGCATCTGCTGCTCGGTGGGACGATCGCACTGCTCGACTGAGAGACCCTTCATGATGATCTGGACGAGCGCCTCATCGCCCTCGCAGCGCGGCTCGAGCGGTGCCGGCTTGGTCTTGGTCTTTACGAGATAGAACGAGCCGGTTGCAGCGGCGTTCGTCGACTCAAAGTCAAACGGTTTGCGACCGCTGTAGAGCTGGTACAGAATGCTCGAAAGCGCGTAGACGTCGATTGCCGGCGAACGGCGAAGGGCCGCGATGCCTTCGATATCCTGCGTGAGCATCTCGGGCGCGGCGTATGCGGGCGTGGCAAA
>CALLFD010000016.1 GCA_937997605.1 uncultured Collinsella sp.
CCGATCGTGGCAAACCCCGCCAGGCCCAAACTCAAAATGCTCGCATCCACCACCGTCGCAGCCGTGTGGTAGGACGACACTACATTGGCGCCTGCCAGCGCGCCGCTATCGGCAGCCACCTGGGTGTCCCCCGCGCGCGACATGCTCCATATCGCCGCCGTCGACGAAAACAGCAGCGTGAGCACCACCAAAATGACCACCGCAGAGGAGAGCGTGGTATAGGCGCCGTCTTCGATAAACAGGTCGATCCCGGCTCGACCCATAAAGCCGCCACGCTTGCAGTGAGCACGCGGTCGGCAACGGCCCGCAAGCCCCCTCGTCACCTTCAACAGGCAGCGCTTAATCCCATGCAGCAATCCATGAATCATAATCTCCCTCCAGCCACTCGGGACGCGATTGGTACGAGACGTCGACCTTAAGCTCGACATAGCCGTTTTGGCCTGCGCTACCCATAGCCTGCGCAAACGCACCGATCACGGGCAGCGGTTTAACCTCGCCGGTAACGGAAACGGACGAGACGCCGCCCGCATCGGCCCGACCAAGCTCGATATCCCACGACAGGGGCCCGCCGGCATGAAAAATCGAAACGTCTGGCACCGCGGCAAGTCGGCGGCGCGCAAACTCCTTAAGGTCCTCGTCCTCCCCTACCGTCGTCGTGGTCATGAGCCGCGCGGTCTCGGCGGCGGCAGACTCCATGACCGCGCGTGTATAGAGCAGGCACACCGGCTGCAGCGCCAACAGGACGAGCGTCAGAAACGTCGGCAGCAGGAATGCCGCCTCGACCGTAGACTGCGCCCGCTCCTCGCGCGCGACATCAATACAGCGCGATGTCCTTAGCACCCGTAGCAGCGTTGACAACCGATGTCGAAGTGACGCCGTGAGACGCCGCCCGCTCGACCAGCGCCGCCAAGCGCCCATCGGCACCGGCACGCCAAAGCCCTGCGATCGCCAGCACGATGGAAAGCAGCGCCACCGTGACGATGGCGTATTCGACCGTTGCCTGGGCAGATTCCTCGCGCAGGACATCATGCATTTCACAGCCCCTCCTTTGAGTTCGTTGTCTGTGGGCTCAGGCGGACCACGCGCAGGCGACACGAAGTATCACCAGCATCCGCGGCAACCGTCACCATATCGACCCAGCCGCGTCCGTCACGCACGATGGCGCCCCACACGTTGCCCTTGATGTCGAGATAGCCGCTCAGAGCAAGTTGCGCCGTGGGCACCTCGCGATAGGCGCGCAGCATATCTGCCGCCGCTTCGGTCATCGGCCGGCACTCGGACCATGCGAGACGAACAGCGACAGCATTGTTTGCAGATGAACCCGTTGCAGCGCCCTCTCGCTCGTCGAGTGCTTGCAAGAACGTTTGCGCCGTGACGGCGGCATTCGCATCGTCCGCGTCTCGCGCATCGTCTTTTTGAGACGCCGCAGCCGAACCCGAGCCCGCATCCGCGGCAACCCCTAAACGTTGTTGCCGTGCTGCGTTAAGCCCCCAAACCGCCACTGCCACCGCCACGACCGCACAGGCGAGCACCAGCAACGCACCGACGGGACGGGCGCCCTCTACAGGCTGTTGATGCCCTCGCTGATAGCGCTCCATAGATCTTGGACCTTGCCCTTAAATGCGACGATGGCAATGATGGCGATCACCACGAGCACACCGACCAGGATGGCGTACTCGGTGGTGCCTTGCGCGCTCTCCTCCCGCAGCAGTTCCTCGGCATGCTGGCGAGCGTGAATTGACTGGCAAAACGCCCAGCTCCAGACCTTGCCAGCAACGTCAGTCATCGTATTCATGTATTCCTCCCTACATCATCCCGCCTGCTCCCAGCAGCGGGCCCAATATGGACAGAAGCAACGCCGGCAAGATGAGCGTGCCGGTGGGAATCAGCAGCTTGAC
>CALLFD010000017.1 GCA_937997605.1 uncultured Collinsella sp.
GTGCGCTCGCCGGTGCCGTCGCCGTGGACGATCATGCCGGCGGGCTTGTCGATGGCCATGAGCCAGGCGTCGCAGTAGAGGACTTGAGGTTCTTCGTTCACGTGTAAGCCTTTCGGTTAGCTGATTCCCACAAACATGCAGCCCGAGGTCGCCCCGCGCAGGCGGGCGGCGGGCTTGCGGCCGGCTTGAGCTGCCTCGACGGCGCGACGGACGCGAGCGACGGCACGGGCGATCTCATCCGTCTCGAGTAGCGTTCCGTCCACCATGAGACGACGCACGCCGGCATCGAGCAGCTGAGGAACCTGAGGCGTGAGGTCGATGGGGTAGGCGTCGTACAGGCGTGAGCGGCCATGGATGTCGGTGCGCACGGGCATGACCTTGCCGTCGATATTCTTGAGCGACAGCTTGCGGGCGCGCAGGCGGCAGTTGGCGCAATCGTGGATGCAGCCATTGGCCACCTGCAGGATGCAGTGCTCGCTCGTCATAACGCGCGGTCGGCCAAAGACGGTGATGCCCAGAGCCGCGGGCGCGGCGGCGCCGAGCGAGACAATCTCGTCGAGTGTGATCTCGGGCGAGAGCCAAAACGCACCGGCTCCGCGCTCGGCAAGCGCCTCCATGCAGGGCGTGTTGTGCACCGGCAGGCAAGAGCGAATCTCGGCCGTGGCGCCAACCTGGGCGGCCAGGGCAAGCTCAGAGATGTTGCCAATAGCGACCGTGGCGCCGGCAACAACCCACGGGTCGACGCGTACGTGGTCAACGGCGCGGCAGACCTCGTCGAGCACGGGTACGATGCCCTGCTCAAATGCATCGGTGGGGGAGAGCTCGGCCGCATCGAGCGCGTCGGTGGTCATGTAGATGCGCGTTACACCCTCGGCGCGAGCGGCCTCGGCGGCCTCGAGCGAGGTGACGGTGGCGCAGATCTGCGGCTCATCGCGGTAGTGCTCGGGCGCGGGGCGGGAATCACTGGTTACAATCGCCGGCAGCTCGAGCGTTTTCGCGCGCTCCTCGTACGGTGCCAGAATGGCCTCTTCCAGCGCCTTACAAGCGGCGGCGCGCACCTTGTGCACGGCGGAAAAGCCCATACCGCAGCCGGCGTCGAGCGAAACGTTAAAGCTTGCGGCCTCAAAGGGAGAGGAGCCCATGCGCCCGACGTGCTCAACCAGATCGGATGCCTCGACGGCGCGGGTCTTGGCAGCCTCGACGGTAAAGCCCGTGGCCGTGGCCGTAAGCGAAGGGTCGTCGCAGCAGGTGAGCGTAACGGTAAACGGCTCGCCCAGACGCGCCACAACGGACACGTCTACGGCGCGGCGGCGCAGCACATCGCGTTTGAGCGCAGCCCCGGCGGCGTCAATGGCGCGCTGGCTTCGAATCACGCGCACGCGGCAGCCCTCGGGCATGCTGCGGGGCACGCGGCACTCGATGATGCCGCCCGCGGCGGCATCATCGGCGGCAATGGTGGTCAGGAACTGGTCAAACTCGTTATCGTGACGAAGCTCCAGCAGGTCGCCCTTGCCCACGGGCTCAAACAGCTCAATGCGGGCGATGGCAGCGCGGCGACGGCGGTCGTCGGGCTTGAGCCCTCGCACGTCGCGGTTGGCCAGGCGGCTGCCCAGCACCGTGCCCACAATCTGGCCGCGGTTGTTGGAACGCTCGTAGCTCATCATCTCGTCACCCGAGGTACCGTCTTGGTAGGCGTGCGTAAAGTCGCGGTTAAAGCAGCGCTTGAGCTGTCGCTGGCGGGCCGCATCCTCATCCTTAGAGGTCGAAACATCGGCCAGCATGTCATCAATCTGATGACGATACACGTCGACGATGGAATACACGTAATCGGGGGCCTTCATGCGGCCCTCGAGCTTGAGCGATGCGGCGCCGGCGTCATACAGACGGCGAACAAGCTG
>CALLFD010000018.1 GCA_937997605.1 uncultured Collinsella sp.
CATAGGAGCTATTGGCCTCGAACGTGCCCGAACGGCCCTCGTTAAACTCGTCGATGGCGGCGCCCAGATCCTTCTCAAACTGCTTTTGGTTAAAGGTGTCGGAGAGCATGGACAGGTCGACGTCTTGATCAAGATCGACTTCGTTGGAGGTGACGGTTGTTTTGGTCTTGCCGCTTAAGGATTCCACAAGGCGGACCGGCCATACAAAGGCTTCGTTGTGGCTGATGATTTCTTTTGCGGCAGCTTCGCCGTCGACGATGGGCTCATCGGACTCGGGCTGATAGGTCCAGCTAAAGTCATCGCCTGTCACGGCGAGCTTATAGTGCTTCCATGCCGAATTGACCTTGGTGGCGGCAGACGAAGCGTTGGAGAACGAGACGTCGACGCCGGCGATGGTGGTGTTGGGGTAGGCTACCTGCGAAAACGCTACGACGCCTACGATATAGACAATGACGATTAGACCCAGGACGACAAAGAACGTCGTCTTTTTGCCTGACTTATTGTTCTCGGCGGGTTTGCGCGCGGGGCCGCGATCGCCTCGAGCGTGCGTGGGGGGCTGCTTGGGCGCATTGCCGTTTGCCCGGCGCTGCTGACGTTGTTGACGCTGCTGTCGCTGTTGGTTCGGGTGTTGGGAAGCGTTTGCTGCACTACGCTGCTGACCGTGGCTCGGCGCGATAGGACGCGGCGACTGAACGCTGCCGGTGTGCCTGCTCGGCTGCTGCGGATCGGGAATCAGTTGAGTTCGATCGTTTTGCGACATCGTATGCGTATCCTTCGATTTTCGCCTTGCGGTTCATCGTGTTTTTACTGGGCTTGCATTATAGCGATTGCCCTGCTGTTTGTGGTACGGAAACGGTGGCATTCAAAAGAGGTGGGACATTTGTCCCACCTTTGAGTTGTTCTTTGCCGCTATCCGCACACCCCGCATTTTGCACAGGCCGAAAGTGCGGCCGGAGCCTGCGCGATGCCGCCCTTTGCCGTCTCGCGCAGCGTAGCCGGCAACGCGTGGCCCACCGAGAGCATAACATGTGCCATCTGGTCAAACGGCACCAAGCTCTTAATGCCTGCGAGGGCGAGTTGTGCCGAGCTAAAGGCCGCTGCCACGCCAATGGCGTTGCGGTTTTGGCAGGGCACCTCCACGAGGCCACCGACGGGGTCACAAACGAGGCCCAGCAGGTTACTCAGCGCGATGGAACTGGCGTCGAGCGCCTGCTCGGGCGTGCCGCCGAGCATCTGCACCAGCGCGGCGGCTGCCATGGCAGCGGCGCTTCCCACCTCGGCTTGGCAGCCGCCCTCGGCGCCGGCAACGCAGGCGCTTGTGGTGAGGTTGAGGCCGATGGCGGCTGCGCAGTAGAGCGCGTCCATGACCTGCTCGTTGTCGAGCTGCAGGCGATCGGCGAGCGCCAGCACGCATCCGGGCACAACACCCGCGGAGCCTGCCGTGGGGGCGGCGACGATCACTCCCATCGTGGCGGAGCGCTCGAGCACGGCCATCGCGCGGGCCACGGCTTCGGTCTGGACGGGGCCCATCAGGCTTGCACTCAAATCGTTGCGACTGGTGGCATCGACGAGTTTGGCCTCGCCGCCGATAAGCCCGCCGAGCGAACGCTGCGGATTGGCAATGGGGGCCGTGGTCTCCTCGCGCATGACGTCGAGCACGCGGCGCATGGCGGCGACGGCGTGGGCCTCGCCGGTCAGACGCGCCTCGCGGACGGCCATGACGGCGCCGATGCTGAGCCCCAGTTCCTCGCACGCATCAAGCAGCTGCTCGCCGTCGTCGAAGATCTCCTTGGCCGAGACGCCGGGGGAGAGCGACGAGGCAGAACCGGGGAGCTCGATAAACGTTGCGTAATCGACATTGTCGAGCTTGCGCAGCATGGGGATAACGGTGTCGTCGGACGCGCCGTCGGTCTCAAAGACGGAGTAGGCCTGGCCGCCCACTTCGGTGCGGTAGGTGCGGCAGAAGGCGATGTTCACGTGTGCGTAGGCGAGCAGGTTGGTGAGCGCGGCGAGTACGCCGGGGACGTCCTTGTGCGCCACGAAGAGCGTGGAATACATGCCCGAGATGTCGACGCCGACACCGTTAATGCGGCTGATGCGCATCTTGCCGCCGCCCAGGCTCTCGCCGCGGACCTGTGCCGTGGCGCCCGTGTCGTCGACCATGTCGATGTCGACGGTGTTGGGGTGGATGGAGGCGTCGTCGCCCTTGATGTCAAAGTGATATTCGAGGCCCTGCTCGTGCGCGAGGTCGAAGGCCTGCTTGATGTTCTCGTCATCGGTGTCGAGGCCCAGGATGCCCGCGACGAGCGCACGATCGGTGCCGTGGCCGCGGTAGGTGTGGGCGAAGGAGTTCCACAGGCCAAAGGTGACTTTGGTGATGCGGCCTTCCAGCAGGCTGGCGGCAACTTGGGCGCAGCGCAGGGCGCCGGCGGTGTGCGATGAGCTGGGGCCGACCATGACGGGGCCCAAGATCTCGAATGCCGAGGTCGTAGCTAGTGTTTGCGGCTTGCCTGCCATGGCTGCTCCTTATCTATCCCGTCGTCCCGAGGG
>CALLFD010000019.1 GCA_937997605.1 uncultured Collinsella sp.
CGACACGGTCGCCAAAGAGGCGCTCGAAATGCTCCCGGGCCGCCGGATAATCCACCTCGGGCGTCTGGAAGCCAATCTTAATGACATCCTCGTCGATGTCCTCGGGACGGTCGACCACCGCCACATCGCAGTGGACCACATAGCGCAAATGGTCGACGAACGCATCGTTGCCGCTCATGGTGTAGATGTGCCCCTCACACGAAAGGGTCATGTCGGTATGGGGATACGCAACCACGGTATTCGCGATAACCATAGCAAGGCTACGCTCCATGGAACGCTTGACGACGGCACGCCCCTCGCTCATCACCAGGGTTCCGTTTTCGCATACATAGGCGAGCTCATCGGCCACCGGGGCAAACAGGTAGCGCAAGCTCGCATATTGACGGCCACTCGCCGGCATAAACACGATACCACGACGATGCAGCTCATCGATAAGCTCAAAGGCCTCGGAACGCAGCTCGCGCTCCCCCGGATGCAGCAACGTGCCGTCCAAATCGCATGCAATCAGTTTGATTCCCTCAAGACCCATATGCTTCCCCCAAAGCCTCATATCAACAGCAAGACGGACCTTGATCGGTCGCCCCTCAAAGCCCGTCTTGCGCATACGCGCGCTTAGCCGCGCGCCTTTTTTACGATGGTAAAGTCGGGAGCCATGCTCACGACGACCTCCGCCGCACTCGACGCAAAGCGCCGGTCCGCATCGAGTTCACGGGTAACCAGCGAGAGCCGAACACCCTCGACACCCCGGAGCATGCGGCCCAAAACAGGCTGCACCGGCGTATACATGCGCACAGTATGCTCGTCCGAGTCGCCCCGGAAGAGCGGCGCATGCATGTTGCCGATCTCCCAGCACGAATGCGCGAGCGCAATCGGGTCCATGCGGTCAACTTCGACCAAATAAACCTCGGCGCTGCGCAAGCGCACGACAACCGCCACGGGCACCATGCCCGAACGGTCAATGGCGAGCACGTCGCCGTCGGCAAGACGACCGCCGTCGGCAGTATCCAGCCGAACATCGACCGTGCGCCCCAGCTCCGTCACGCCCACAAACGCGTATACATCAGCCTGGTCCCAATCGAGCAGCAGATCGTCAACTTCAAAGACGCCGCCCAACTTCCGGCGAAGCAGGAGTTCATAGGACGGATCGTTGAGATTTCCCAAGCATGTCGTCGAAACCAAGCGTTCAGGCATACTCTAACCCTCGACCTCGACGAGCTCGATATCAAAGTTGAGGTCCTTACCGGCCAGCTCGTGGTTGGCGTCGAGCGTCACGGCCTCGGGCGTTACATCGATGACCACGGCGGGGACGGGCATACCGCTCGGCGTGGACAAGAAGAGCTTCATGCCCTTCTCAATCTGCTCGATGTTGGGAACCTGTTCGGCCGGGAAGGTCAGAACCATCTCGGGATTGTGCTCGCCGTAGGCATCGGCAGCAGGAATGTGCACGGTCTTCTTCTCACCCACCTGCATGTCGACAACAGCGGCGTCGAAGCCCTTGATCATCTGGCCGGCGCCGCAGGTGAACTCCAGCGGCTCACCGCGATCGTAGGAGCTATCGAACTGCGTGCCGTCGTCGAGCGTGCCGCGATAATGAGTCTTGACCTTCTTGCCCTGGTTGGACATGGAAACCTCCGTGATAAGGGCGGCGCACAACACGGGCCGCCGTGAACATATGGCGCTAACTATACCCTAGTCATACAATTTGAAGACAGTTTGCAAAGAAACGCTGCAACCGGAGGAACCATGGCATATCCCGTATTTGACCTACACTGCGACACCGCCGACCGAATCGGCTGGGCCACGCTCGATCTCGACCTGCGCTTTACCGCCGGCACCGACGGTTATTTCCCCGGCGACGAAACGCATCCGCAAGATTTCGACCTCATCGAGGGTAACGCCTGTGCCATCTCGCTCGCAAAGATCGGCAACACGCCGTGGGCACAGTGCTTCGCCACGTTTGTCCCCGACGAGATTCCCACCGCCCACGCCGCGCGCTTCCAGGCGCAGATCATGGCGCATATGAGCGGCCAGGCGATGCTCAACCACGACCGTATGGTCAACGTGCGCAGCGCCGCAGACATTCGCCCCGCGCTCAAGGACGGCAAGGTCGCTTGCATCCACACCATCGAAAACGCCACGTTCTTTGCCGAGGACCCCGCGCTGATCGAAGTGCTCAAGAGCTTGGGCGTGCTTATGTCGTCACTCAGCTGGAATGCGCAGGGGCCGCTCGCGAGCGGCCACGACACCCACGCCGGCCTCACCGGCGCCGGCATCGAGGCACTTACGCAGATGGAGCACGCCGGCATGGTACTCGACGTCTCCCACCTCAACGATGAGTGCTTTGACGAGGTTGTCGCCCACGCCACGCGTCCCTTCGTCGCCAGCCACTCCAACTCCCGTGCGGTTTGCGGCGTCAAACGCAACCTTACCGACGACCAGTTCCGCACCATTCGCGACATGGGCGGTATCGTCGGCCTCAACTACTGCAGCGAGTTCCTTTCCAACGACGCAACCGACAAGACCGCCGCAGACGTCACCTTCGACCAGCT
>CALLFD010000020.1 GCA_937997605.1 uncultured Collinsella sp.
TCCATGGGCGCTACCACTCGATCGTCTCGATAGGCACGGGATTTTGCTGGACCGTCTCGCTCTCCACGCGACCGCTCTTAAAGCGAATCAGGCGATCGGCCATGGGCGCGAGCGCGGAGTTGTGCGTGATGATGATGACCGTAATGCCCTGCTTGCGGCAGGTATCCTGCAGCAGCTGCAAGATCTGCTTGCCGGTTTTATAGTCGAGCGCGCCCGTGGGCTCGTCGCACAGAAGCAGCTTGGGGTTCTTTGCCAGTGCGCGGGCGATGGACACGCGCTGCTGCTCGCCGCCCGAAAGCTGTGCCGGAAAGTTACCCAGGCGCTCGCCCAGGCCAACCTGCCGAAGCGTCTGTTCGGCATCGAGCGAATCGGGGCAAATCTGAGCTGCGAGCTCAACGTTTTCGAGGGCCGTCAGGTTGGGAACCAGATTGTAGAACTGGAAGACAAAACCGACATCGGCGCGGCGGTATTCCACGAGCTGCGCCTCGTTAGCGGAGCTCACATCGCGCCCGTCCACCGTCACGGTACCGGAGGTTACCGTGTCCATACCGCCCAGAATGTTGAGCGCCGTGGTCTTGCCGGCGCCCGAAGCACCCAAAATGATGGCGAGCTCGCCACGCTCGACCGTAAAGCTCGCGCCGTCGAGTGCGTGAATGCGGGCGTCGCCCTCGCCGTATGCCTTGATGACGTCTTTGAATTCGATATAGGCCATCGATCAATTCCCATCTGGTCGGATAACTCTTTAGTATTACCCATTTCCCACCGACCAAAAAGGGACAGGTTTATTTTGGCAGGTTTTATATGGGGAAACGGCAGCTATAGATGAGGCGCCGGGGAGGCAGAGAAATCATCAACGGGGCAGGCCGACCGCCAAACACAACGCACGCATCTCTATCTGTCAGCCAAATTATTCGAACAGCTGTTCGTTTCTATGATATGATTCCACTATCTAAGCAGGCCAATTCGCAGAAAGGCGGCCAACATGGCGTTCGACTTTAAGAAGGAATGCAAGGAGCTCT
>CALLFD010000021.1 GCA_937997605.1 uncultured Collinsella sp.
TGTTCCCGTACTTCCAGGAGGAGTCCATCTTTGTGACCCACTCCACGCTCGACCCAGGCGCCGCCACCGCGGTCTCGATTGCCGCGCTGATCGCCAACGTCGCCGCGATCATCTACATCGCCTACCGCGCCAAGAAGCTCGGTCGCAATCCCTACAAGCAGGATGTCTTTGAGGGCACCAGCGATTGGGAGAAGGCTACCGCTCGCCGCGCCAAGGTTGATTACGCGCACGCCGAGTAACGTGCTGGTCGCTGTTGGCACTTGGGCATAGGCCCGCCCGCCAGGATTTTCAATCCAATGTCTCGCAGAGCCCCCGGAAAGCGTTTCGCTCGCTTTTCGGGGGCTTTTGTCGTCGCGCCTCTATTCATCTATTCAAAAACATGCGCATATTTAAAATCGGATTTCAAATCATGCGGCGGCTCTATGGGGTCCCGTTTTTGGGTACAGTGTTGTCCCGATATTGAGCTTGGGGGATATATGAAAGATGAGACGATGGCCCAAGAGGATGCGGCCCAAGATGCAGAAGCATGCGCCGAGGCCCTGGAGAGCCTAGACCAGATCGCGCTGGCCGAGATTGCGTTTGACGATTCGAGCATTGATGTGCAGGATGAGCCAGAAATCGAGGCGCAGCCCGATGATCAGGATGCAAAAGACGATGGCGCCGCGCCCACCGAAGACGGGGCGGGGCACGAGGAATCCGAATGTGAGGCCGACGACCAGACCGAATCCGATACGAGCGAGGAAACCATCTTGCTCGACAGCTTGCCGGCCGAGGATTCGCTGACCCGCGAGCTCCCCGGCCTAGGTTCTGCTCCTGTCGTCGATGAGACCATCGCCATGGGCGATATTCCCCTGCCGTCCGTTCCCTCGGCACGCGAGGCCGAGGTTCGCCATCGCAAGATGTCGCCCAAGCGCCGCAATCTGATGGTCGCCGGCGTCGTGGCCATCGCGCTTGTCGCCGGCGGTGCAGGCTATGCTGCCTGGAACGGATATCAACAAGAGCAGGCTGCCGCTGTCGCCGCCAATGCCCACACGATGATGTCGGTGCAGATTGGCGTGCATGCCGCGGGCCTCGACTGCTCAACTGGCTCCAAGATTCCCGTGCAGGTGAGCGGGCAGGATTCCGACGGTTCTTCCGTGAGCGAAACGCTCTACGTTGACGAGCACGGTCGCGGCATTAAGCTGCTGCCCGGCGATTACACGCTCTCCATTGCTGGATCCCCCATCGCGGAAGACGGCACCATCTACACCGTCCCGACCACCAAGGCGCAGGTCACCATTAAGAGCGATGGGCAGGATTTGAGTGCCCAGGCCACCTTTAAGCTCAAGGTACCTTCGGCCGACACGGTGACCGACGACCAGATCGATGCCGCCGCCAAGTATGCCGAGGAAGGGGGCGCAAGCTCTGCCGCCGCGGCAAAGATACTCCAGCAGGCGGCAATTACGCGCCGTGATGCCGCCGCCAACGCCGTAAGCGCAAGCGAGGCACAGTCCGCCCGCGATGCCGACGCTCGACACAAGGCGACGAACCTGTATCAGCTCGATATTCCGGTTGAGTGGTATGGCAAGGTCGCAACCTGGCAAAACGGCAGTACGATGTGCATTTATCTGGACGGCGACACCAACACACCGCTCGTGACGCTCGTCGCGGTGCGCGACGGCGAGACCTTTACCCCCGACGACGGCGATACGGTTTTGGGCACGGTCAGCCTAGGCAACGGCTACACCGTCTATGCGAGCGGTCCTGTCTATCCGTATGTGATCCCGCAAACCATCAACGGGCGCACGCAGAACCCCGTGTCGACCTACCCCATGGATACGGCGATTGAGCTTGTCGAGCTCACGACCGGCAACCGCTACACATACAGCCAGATCAAAAACGACCTGGTCGGTAAAGACGGCAAGGCAGACGCCGCGACCAAACTCGAGACCGACTACCTCGCCCAGATTCTCCTGCCGAGCATCAAGGCCCAGGACTAGCCAGCCCGAAGACAGCCGCCCGACATCCACATCCCTAACGCAGTTGCGATGAAATAGGGATTGTTTTTGCTGGTCAAACCGCAAAACAGTCCCTATTTCACGCAACTTATTGGTGGCCTTTTGGGTGGGCACTCAGCGCCACGGATCGGCTTCGAACATCGGCTCGCGCTCGGGGCGGCGATCGCTGTAGGGATCGTAGCCGTCGTCGTCCTCGTTCTCGGCACGGATGTAGGGGTCGCGCGGCTTGG
>CALLFD010000022.1 GCA_937997605.1 uncultured Collinsella sp.
AGCCGACCGCCGCTGCCGCCGACAGCAAGCCTGTCGCCGATCAGCCCGAGCCCGCCGCCGACGCATCCGCTAAGAAGGACGTCGACGGCCTGAAGGTCCTCGTCCTGTGCGCCGGCGCCGGCACCTCTGCCATGCTTGCCAATGCCATCAAGGAAGGTGCTGCGCAGACCGGAGAGAACATCGCTTCCTCCGCAGGCGCCTATGGTCAGCACACTGCCATCATGGATCAGTACGACGTCATCGTGCTCGCCCCGCAGGTTCGTAGCTACTACAACGACATGAAGGCCGACACCGATCGTCTGGGCATTAAGCTGCTCGCCCCGCGCGGCAAGGAATATATCGACCTTACCCGCGACCCCACTGGCGCCATCAAGTGGCTCCGCGAGAACCTCGACTAGTTCCTCCCTCTGTTGGTGCCCGGATCCCCAGTTCGGGCACCTCTCCCTATTCGTATCCCACAGAAAGGATGACTCATGACCAACCCCATGCAGTTCCCCGACGGCTTTGTGTTTGGCGGCGCCACCGCTGCTTACCAGGTTGAGGGCGAGACCCGTACACACGGCAAGGGCAAAGTGCCCTGGGACGATTTCCTGGCTGCTCAGGGCCGTTTCTCCCCCGACCCCGCAAGCGATTTCTACAACAAGTACCCGGTCGATATCGACCTGTGCCAGCGCTTCGGCATCAACGGCATTCGTGTCTCCATCGCTTGGAGCCGTATCTTCCCCAGCGGCACTGGTGAGATTAACCCCGAGGGTGTTGCCTTCTATCACGAGCTCTTTGCCACCTGCAATAAAGCCGGCGTTATCCCCTATGTCACGCTCGATCACTTTGATACGCCCGAGGCCTTTTACCAGAACGGCGGCGAGGGCTTCCTGACGCGCACGACGATCGACGCCTTTGTCGAGTACGCCAAGTTCTGCTTTGCCGAGTTCACCGAGGTCAAGCACTGGTTTACCTTTAACGAGATCCCCGCGACCGCCGAGGGCAGCTTTATCGTCGGAAACTGGCCGCACGGCGAGAAGTATCGCCTGGATAAGGCCTTCCAGCTCATGCACAACATGATGGTGGCCCATGCCAAGGCCGTCGTCGCCTTCCACGAGGGCGGCTTTGAGGGCGAGATCGGCATTGTCCAGAACCTGGAGCCCAAGTATCCCCTCGACCCCAACAACGCCGCCGACTGCGAGGCAGCTCGCATGGCCGACGTCATCAACAACCGCTGGGTACTCGACGCCACCTTCCGCGGCCACTATGCAGCCGACACCATGGAGGCTGCGACCAAGCTGGCCCATATCGCCGGCGGCGAACTCGACGTCCGCGACGAGGACATCGCCGCGCTGACCGCCGCGCTCCCCTACAACGATTGCCTGGGCGTCAACACCTACAAGTGCCAGTTCCTGCGTGCCGCTGAGGGCGAAAACGACATCAACCACAATGGCACCGGCGACAAGGGCTCCTCGCGCTGGTTCCTCAAGGGCGTGGGCGAGTCATGCGTGCGCGAAGGCGTACCCACCACCGATTGGGACTGGATTATCTATCCCGAGGGCCTCTACGACCTGCTGCTCCGCATTAAGAACGATTACCCCAACTACAAGAAGATCTACATCACCGAGAACGGCATGGGCTATAAGGACGACTTCGAGGATGGCTTTATCGATGACGCCCCTCGTATCGACTACATGCGTCAGCATCTCGCGTGGATCCTCAAGGCAATCGACGGCGGCGTAAACGTCGACGGTTACTTTGTGTGGTCGCTGCAGGACCAGTTCTCCTGGACCAACGGCTATAACAAGCGCTATGGCCTGTTCTACATCGACTTTGAGACCCAGAAGCGCTATCCCAAGGCGAGCGCGTACTGGTATAAGAACGTCGCGGAGACCGGTCTGCTTATGGCCTAACTTTTGCCGCATACCCCCTGTCGGCCGCATGTGAGTCCCTCCACGGGATCGCATGCGGCCGATTTTTTTGGCTCGGCCCGAGCAGGCCGTTTGTCTCGATCTGTAACATCTAGCAGGGATTTTCAATCCTAACTGTTATAGATTTAGACGAACAGAACGACCGATCAGAAATATCTCAATCTGTAACACGTAGCCCACTTTCGACCGTCTACCTGTTACAGATCAAGACAATAAGATAGTCAAATCCGAACTTTCCAAGCAGTTATGAACCATGGTTTCTAGTTTTCGGTATCACGAACATACTTTCGGTATCATTTAATGATATTATGATATCGAAAGTATGTTCGTGATACCGAAAGGAGCCGCATGCGCCAGTTCGATTACACCACAGTCCCAGCGGAACTCGAAGCAACTCCAATCACCAACCTCCTCCTCTCGATACGCGAGCATAAAGGCCGTCAGCTTGCTCTGAGTCAAGTCAAACCCGAGCTTCTATCGTCCCTAATGGAGGAGGCTAAGATCCAAAGCACCCGATCCTCCAACGGACTTGAAGGAATTGTTACCACCCAAAAAAGACTCAAAGCGATCATGGCGTATTCCGCCAAGCCAAGCTCCCGCGCAGAGGAAGAAATCGCTGGATACCGAGATGTGTTGTCGCTTATTCACGAGCAACACGATTCCATTCCCGTAACGCCATCGGTCATTCTGCAGTTGCATCGTGACCTCATGGCGCACACGGCAATCTCGTATGGAGGCCATTGGAAAGATGGCGATAACGAAATCGTCTCCATTGACGATCAAGGTAATCGATTTGTGCGCTTTAGGCCCCCTTCGGCTCTAGCAACCCCGGGACTTATTAAAGAAGCCTGCCAGTCCCTCAACGATGCTTTATCTCGCCAAGTTTGCGATCCCCTCCTTATATCGCTCCGCTTTATCTTCGATTTTGTCAGCATTCATCCCTTCAACGATGGCAATGGCAGGATGAGCCGGCTCCTTACAACGCTGCTGCTCGAAAAGACTGGATACGACGTTGCGCGTTACATCAGCATCGAACGACTTATTGAAGACAACAAAGCGCTTTACTACAACGCCCTCGCTGCAAGCTCCACTGGATGGAATGAAAATCAAAACACCGAAGTACCCTTTATCCGTTTCATGCTCGGAACAACCCTGGCCGCCTACCGACAGCTCGAGCAGCGTACCTTAATTGAATCAAGCACTCGTCCCATGTCGAAGCAAGCGCGCATCGCTGTTCTATTTCAACAGAGACCCGGCGTCATTAAGAAATCCGACATCCGGTCCAACTACCCCGATATCAGCGAGGTAACCGTTAAACGAACCCTCGGTCAGCTTGTTAGTTGCAGCGCAATCGAAAAAACAGGAGCGGGTCGTTCGACGGGCTACATACTCAAAGACGTCCATGCTCTAGAACTATTCTTGCAATCCACATTACCCGATAGCGAGGCCGCAATAGCAAAAGAGGCTCCAAAGGATAAGCTCCTTGAACGTGTAAACCACGCCGAGGATGAAAGCAGAGAGGGGCTCTATGAAGACTACGATTCATTCTCAAGGGACATAAAGACGAAATACGGAGTCTAGTCATATCCCAGAATAGCCTCATCCTTGTTGCCCAAAGTTATTTACGCGTCATTGTGAAGCGATAACCCCTGCGCCGGCAGGGGCAGAAGTATCGTCTGCTGCGCTAGTTAGCAGATGACCTGCGTGTGCTCCTCGATGGCGACACGATCCTCGGCGGCGATACTCGGCTCGCACACCACGGCGTCCAGGCTGTCCAAGCGACAGAAGGTGTAGAAGTCGCGCTTGCCAATCTTGCTGGAATCGGCAATCAGATAGCGCGAGTCGGCCTTGCTAAAGGCGAGCTGCTGGATACGACCCTCATCCATATTGGACGTAGACACGTCGCCATCCAGAATGCCGTTGGCGCCGATAAACGCTGCATCGATGCCCAGCGCACGCAGGGTATCCTCGGCCGTTGGTCCCACAAAAGCGGCGGTGCGGCGACGGTACATACCGCCCACGAGGCACAGTTCGCAGTCTTCGCGCGCCTCGAGCAGGTTAAACACCGAAAGCGAATTGGTCACAATGCGCAGGCGAAACGCCGGCAGCATCGAGGCCATCTGCTCAACCGTGGTGCCCGTGCCCAAAAAGATGGTCGAGCCTTCCTCGATAAGCTCCACAGAACGGCGCGCAATCTGCAACTTTTCCTCGGCATGCTTCGTGCGCTTTTCGCTGTGCGAATACTCATGGCGCAGCATAGCGTGTGGACGGCCCTGCGCACTGCGGGCTCCGCCGTGCACGCGCTCGATCTCGCCCAGGCTCGCAAGCTCCTCAAGGTCACGGCGGATCGTCATATCCGAGACGCCTAACGCATCCGAAATCTCCTTGACCGAGACCGTTCCCTGTTCCTCGAGCAGCTGCCGAACCTTATCCTGTCGCTCCGCTTTAATCACGATGAGTCCTCGCTGTTCCACGCTCACGTCAATTCAAACAATAACGAACAAATTGTATCAGACTCGCGCGCGTCAGAAATGAACGCCCGCACAGCTCCAATCATCACTTTTTTGAGAAAAATACCCCCTGCTTTAGTGGGGTGTAGTGATAATCCCGCCTGTTCGCGCTACAGTTTGTCGGAAATACCTCGATGTTAGGAACCAAATGATCACTTCCGAGCTTTTCGGCACCGCGCCGTGCGGTACCCCCGTTCATCGTTACACCCTCAACGGGCCCGAGATCTGCGTTCGCATTATGGACTATGGCGCCACCGTGTTGGGCATCGACGTGCCCGACATCCCCGGCAACGTGCGCGATGTGGTGCTGGGCTTCGATAGGCTCGAGGATTACTTTGACAACCCCGCCTGCTTTGGCGCGACCATCGGACCTGTGGCCAACCGCACTGCAGGTGCCACGATCACCATCGCCGGCACGGACTGGCATATGCCCGCCAACGAGGGCACCAACAACCTGCACAGCGATCTTGAACATGGTCTGCACAAGCGCGTATGGAACGTTGAGCTCGACGAGGTCCACAATGCCGTGCGCATGACCACCTCGCTTGAGAACGGTGAGCTGGGCCTTCCCGGCAACCGCACCTTTACGGCCGTGTTTACCGTGACGCGCACCGGCTGCTTCCGTATCGAATATGGCTGTGAGAGCGACCGCGCCACGTACGTGTCCATGACCAACCACACGTACTTTAACCTTGCCGGTCACAACGCCGGCATGGACTGTGAGCACTTCTTTGTTGCTAACGCTGCCCACTACCTGCCCATCAACGAGCAGAACATCCCCACCGGCGAGATTGCTCCGGTCGAGGGCACGCCGTTTGACTTCCGTGAGCTGCGCCCCGTCGCGCCTGGCATGGAGGCCGACGATCCACAGATTAAGCAGGCACGCGGCTACGACCACTGCCTGTGCATCGATGACTATCAGTACGGTCGCACCCTGCGCCGCGCCCTGCATGTCGAGGAGATGTGGACCGGTCGCGAGCTGGACTACTACACCACCGCACCGGGCGTGCAGCTCTACACCGGCAACTGGCTGGGCGACGAGCACGCCAAGGACGATGCCAACTATGGCTGGGGCGCCGGCTTTGCCCTCGAGGCAGAGATGTACCCCGACACGCCGCACCAGCCGCTGTTCCCGCAGGGCATCGTGGGCCCGGGTCACCCCTACAGCAATGTGATCGAATACCACTTTATGAGGCACTAAGCCCACAACGTGACATACCGTACAGCAACGCCCGCCGGCACACCGCCGACGGGCGTTTTGCTGCCTAGTCATTGGGGACGTTCTTAAATGACTAGTCGTTGGGGACAGTCTTTAACGTTTGGCGAGAAGGAGTGTCCCAATCTGCCGACACTTGGGGACGTTCCTAAAAGGCCGGCACATAAGGAACGTCCCCAAGTGCCAAGGGTGTCCCGTTTGACTAGTCATTTAAGAACGTCCCCAATGACTCGTTGGATGGGGTCGGGATTGGAGCTGGGGAGATAGCGGATTTCTAGTTCTATGCCGAGCTTTTGCAGCTCTTTGAGGGCAGCGATGTCCGCATCGTCTATGGCGACCGCAGGCGTTACAGAGCGTTTGCCCTCCCCTGTCTGCATATGGCCAATGCTGATCTTGGTTATTGGCACACCACCCTTAACCAGCGCGAGCGCATCTGCGGGTGAGGCCACCATGACCAGAATCCATTGACGCGGCGTTGCGGTATGAATGATGTCGATGGTCCTTTGCACCGAGAAAAACCGTGTCCAAACGCCTTCTGGCGCCGCCACCCTCATGGGTGCCCATTGGCGCGAATCTGCCGCGATCTCATCGTTGACGATTAGGACAAGGTTGGAACCCACGGCTTCGTTCCACAGCTCAACGTCTTGTCCGTAAATGAAACGGTCGTCGATACGTGTGAGAAGGATCTTGGGTTGAGCCATGGCTGCCCCATTCTGTTTGAGACCCATACGAGCGGGACGTCGACCACCAACTCAACAGCTGGTCAAGCGCCAGATGGACGCCGCAGACATCACGCCACTAATATTAGTGCATTTAAAGTGAGAAAAGCCGTCAGAACCCTTGCGCGGATGTGCGATGTCCCGTATCATAGACAGCCGTTGACGCCTCAGTTGCGCCATCACATGGCCGCCAGCGTAGCTCAGTTGGTAGAGCACCGCTCTCGTAAAGCGGGGGTCACCGGTTCGAGCCCGGTCGCTGGCTCCATTGCACAAGATAGCCGCCTTCGGGCGGCTTTTTTGTTGTCGATTTCGGGCGCGCATCCGCCAATCCAAGCACAACGCCGCCGGAGACTCCCCTACTCAACAAAAGCCCCGCCAACCGCAATCCCCAAAGGAACCGCGTTCAGCGGGGCCCAAGCGAGCTCCCCCAAGGGATAACGCTCGCAACACGAACAGCTCAGCCGAGCAGCGCGCTACTCCTCCCAGTAAGCATCTGCAAGCAGCTTAAAGCAAATCTTCTTGACCGGCTGCGCGCCATCGCCCGGGAACTCGAGCGTGGGCATGTGAGGCTCGCCGGCAACAAACAGCGCAAACTTGTCGTCAGCAAGATCGCCGGCGATCGAGGCGTCGGAATCGACCAAATCGTAGTCGTCCCTCTCGTCAAACTCCTGAACCAGCGTCAGGCTGCCCGTGGCAACCTTAAAGGCCTCGCGACCCTCGACGTCCATCTGCAGGTCGTGATAGCGCTGATGCGTCTCATAGTGAGCCTCGGCTTCGGGACGCGTCGTGGGAGCCATGACGTTCGCAAAGACCTTGTCGCCCAGAATCGGATGGCTGCCGATCTCGAGCTTCGCCGGATCGTTCTCCTCGAGCCAGTCGATCAGCACGTCGAGGCCCTTGAGCATTCCACGGTACTCCTCGATATCGCCCAATGCACCGTAAATCATCTAAATCCCCTCTCGGATCGTTTCTTTGGCGGCTACTCGGCAAACGCGTTACCGACGCTGTTGCCACCCACATGCGTCTCGACCAGGGTAAGGTCGGGATTGAACACGACAGTGTCGGCGTCGCGCCCCGGCATAATGCTACTGCACTTGTCGTCGACATGAGCTAGCAAGCGATGCCGGGGGCGCAGCACAAGCTCCTACAGCTCGGTCACGACAACGCCGTTGTAAACCTCATCCCAACGATCCATAACCAAGTGGCCAGTCATGGGATCCATGGCATTGAGCTTGCCGCAGGTGTTGGCGGTACGCAGCACCGTCTCGTCGTCGGCGCCGGCAGCAATCGCATGTGCGAAGCCGGCAATGGTCGAATCGCCAGAGCCCGTAGCGTTAACGGCGGGGATATCGGGGGTCTTGGCGCGGAACGCACGGCCGTTATGGAAACCAACGGAGCCGGCAGCGCCCATGGATACGACGACCCAGGGGATATCGGAGAAGCGGGCGTCAGAGGCGAGCGCGGAACGGAGCTCGTCCACATCGTCGGTGGTAAAGCTCGTGCCCAGAAGGCCGTTAATTTCGGTCAGGTTAGGCTTAACCAGCTCAGGCTTGACCTCGGACTTGAGCGCAGCCTCGAGCGAGGCGCCCGAGGTATCGAGCAGCACCTTGGCGCCGGCGTTCTCTGCAATGCCCGTGATCTTGGCGTAGTAGTCCGCCTCGACGCCGCGGGGCAGCGAACCCGAGATGGTAACGACATCGGCCTTGCTCGCAAGCTCGGCGAACTTGGCGGTAAAGGCATCGAGCTCCTCGGGGGCAATCGTCGGGCCGCTCTCGAGTAACTCGGTCTGGTTGCCAGCATGAAGGATATTGAGGCAAATGCGGGTCTCGCCCTTGATGGGCACAAAATCATTCTTAATGCCATTGGCATCCATGAGCTCGGCCATATAGGCGCCCATATGACCACCAAGCAAGCCAGTTGCCACGACATCGTCGCCCAGCTGGCCCAGGACGCGGGCCACGTTGAGGCCCTTACCGCCGGCGGTCTTTTCGGGCGTCACGCGGTTGACGTCGTCGATAATGAGCTCATCGAGCTGATAGCGCGTATCGACGGACGGGTTCATCGTAACGGTGAGGATCATTTCTAGCTCCTTATCTCGCAGGCTCCTTATGCCTTGCAAAACGAATTGGCTACATGCGACTACAGAATCTCGATTGTGAACGAGCGCACGATGGTTTCTTTGGGCTTGGCGATAAGGCAGCCGCGCTTGTGCTCAAGCACGTCATCCTCATCGGAACAGGTCGAGAGGCCGCCCCAGGGTTCAACTGCCACAAAATCACCCTCGGGCTTGCTCCACACAATGAGGTACGGGAAGCCCTCAAAGCTCAGGCGAACGCCCTTGTCCTCGCCCTTTTTGGAAAGCGTGACCTGACGGCTCTCGAGCACGTCAAAGATGGTCTCCGCAAAATCGAAGAGCTCATGCGACAAAGGCAGCGTCTTTCCCACCATGGGGTTCTTGGAGCGCCTGTCCACATCAATCAATCCGGTCGAGGGAACGGCGGTGCAGAGCTCCGCAGCCTCGTCTTTCTCAAAACGCAACTCGTAGTCCGTATAGGACTCACCCTCGTCGAGCGGACACCTAAAGCCGGGGTGTCCACCGATAAAGAAAGGCATGTCCTCGGTGCCCTCGTTGGTAACCTCATAGGAGACACGCACGGCGGCGTCCTCGAGCGTATAGCGGGCGACAAGTTTAAACGGATACGGATAATCGCTCAGCAGCGCGGCGTTATCCTCGGATGCCAGGCACATAGCCAGCTCGTTTGTGCTTTGGCTCAACAGCTTCCACTCCTGCTTGCGCGCAAAGCCGTGGCGGGCGAGCTTCACATGATGTCCGGCAAACGTCATGGCGCTGTTATCGCGCAAACCTCCGCAAATCGGGAAGCAAATCGGTGCCTGGCCGGACCACACGGCGGGATCGCCCTGCCACAAGTACTCGCGACCTCCAGCCTCAATCGAGGTAAACGAGCCGCCGGCCGTGGAGACCTTGATAGAAATCGAATCGTTGGAGAGAGCGTATTCCATTGTCCATCCTTTCGAACAACTGCTTTTTGCTCGCAAGAACCCGTCTCGGCCCTGACCAAAGGACAAACCCGCACGTTCATCGATGCGTCCGGTTTCCCAGGCATGCAACGGGGTACCATACAGACATTGATGCAATTACAGCTGAAAGGCCTTCTTATGCGAACCATCATCCTTTATGCCTCACGCCACCACGGCAATACGAAAAAGCTCGTGGACGCCATCGTTGAGGCGCACCCCGAGATCGATACCCTCGACGTGAAGTCACTCGGTAAAAACGAGTACCCCGACCTGCACGAATACCATCTGATCGGCGTCGCCACGGGCATTTATTACTCCGAGATCGACAAAGATATGGCGCGCGTGCTCACGAACGTGCTGCAGCCGCAGGACAAGGTGTTTGGCCTTATGACCTACGGTGGCAAAAACAAGTGGTACGGCAAGGATATCGATGGCATCTGCCGCATGAGGCAGGCCATCTTTATGGGTGTCTACGGCTGCCCCGGATTTGACACGTGGGGTCCGTTCAAGATTACCGGCGGTGTCCAGAAGGGGCACCCAACTGCCGAAGAGATTAAGGGAGCTGTCGATTTCTTCGACAAAATCGAAGATGAGTACGGCGATATCATCGTCGAAGAGTACGCCAAGCGCGAGAAGCGTCTAGCATACGAAAAGGAGCATCCCGCGGGGGGTCTTGTGGCCGGCGTCAAGCGCACGGCAAAGAAGATCGCTAACAAGCTGTAACTGTTAAGGTGCTTTTGAGCGTTTAACCCATACGGCGGGTCCGAGCAGATTCGGGCCCGCCGTCTTTTTCTATCGTTACTCGGTAAAGGCGTTGCCGACGCTCTGGCCGCCAACATACGTCTCGACGAGGGTGAGCTCATGGTCGAACACGACAAAGTCGGCGTCGCGACCCGGCATGATGCTGCCGCACTTATCCTCGATGTGCGCGGAGCGTGCCGGCACCTCAGTTGCCATGCGAATGGCGATATCGGCGCTGGCGATGCCCCAGTCGACGATGTTCTTGACGCCCTGGGCAAGCGTGAGCACCGAGCCGGCAATGCTCTTGCCGTCGGCGAGCCAGCACAGGTTGTCCTTCATGATGACGTCCATGCCGCCACTGGTGTAGCTGCCCTCGGGCATGCCGCCGCAACCCAGGCAGTCGGTGATGAGCACCGTGTGCTGCCAGCCCTTTGCCTGCAGCAGCGCCTTGATGGCGGCAGGGTTTACGTGCTTGCCGTCACAGATGATCTCGGCGTAGGTCTCGGGCGTAGACATGGCAGCACCCACGACACCGGGCTCACGGTGATGCAGACCGCGCTGGCCGTTATAGGTATGCGTAAAGCAGCTGGCACCGGCATTGATAGCGGCGATGCACTCATCGTAGGTGGCGTCGGAGTGACCGATGCTGGTCACCACGCCCTTGGCGTTCAGAGCAGCCGCATAAGCAGCGGCACCGTCGCGCTCGGCGGCCATGGCGCTCTTAACGATGCGACCGCCCGCAGCCTCCTGCCACTGGTCGAAAACCTCCTCGGAGGGGTCAATCAGGTAAGCGGGGTTCTGCGCGCCCACGTGCTTCATGGTAAAGAAGGGGCCCTCCAGGTAGATGCCCTGAATGCGGGCACCGCAGAAGTCGGGGCCGCGGCCCTCGTCCGCCTTGGCGATAGCAGCGCAGGCGTCCTTGATCTGTTCGACGCCATCGGTGAACGTCGTGGGCAGCCAGCTGGTGGTACCGCGACGGGCGAGCTCGGTCGAGCTGATATCGATGCCCTCGGGATCGTTATCGGTAGTTGAGTGGTTGTAGAAGCCATGGATGTGAGTATCGACCATACCCGGTGCGATCCACGATCCCGTGTAGTCCTTAATCTCGCAAGAGGGCTCGTCGGCCTGCCAGGCGCCAAAGACGCCGTCCTCGACCATAAGATAGCCGCCCAGTTGCGGGCCTGCCGGCAAGAAGAACTTGTCAGCCTTAATTGCGTACGTGCTCATATGCACTCCTTGCTTCTAAAGCAGTTGACTGTGGTGATGCTTATACCCAGCTCACGTAAAACAAAAAGCGCCCGCCCGCCGTTATGAGCGGACGGGCGCCCTTACAGGGGGACGCGATTAAGCGGTGAAGGGGTGAATCGTCACGCCCTTAACCACGCGGTTGACCGTGCCGGTGGGGCTCGGCGTATCGGGCGTGTTGCCCACGCGCACGGAGTTGAGCAGGCTGATAGCCTGGGCAAACATCACGAACGGCAGGGCAAGGTAACCCTCGGGAAGTGCCTCGTAGCCCTTAAAGGTGAAGGACTCACCCTCATAGACGGTGGCACCTTCCTGCTGAACGGCGATGGTGTGCTGAGCGATCTCGTCGCCACCGATCTCGTTGAGGATGTCGATATCGTACTGACGGGTGTAGGCGTCGTTGTTGACGAACACGAAGACGAGCGTCTTATCGTCGACGAAGGACTTAGGTCCGTGACGATAGCCCATGGAGGTGTCGTAGGAAGTAGCGACCAGACCGTGAGCGAGCTCGAGGATCTTGAGCTGGCTCTCCTGGGCAAGGCCACCGAAGGAGCCAGAACCCAAGTAGGTCACGCGGTTGAAGTCGCCAGCCAGGTAATCGGCGATCTCGGGCTCACGGGAGATGACCTCCTCGCCCATCTTGGCGATGGTCTCGACCCACTCGGCCTTCTGCTCGTCAGAGGCAGTGTCGAAAATAAGGGTCGAGAGCAGGGTCATGCAGGAATAAGAACCGGTCATGGCGAAGCCCTTGTCGTTGGCGCGCGGAATGAGCAGCGTCAGCGCATTGGGATCATCGGCGGACTCGACGGCGAGCTTGCCCTCGGGAGCGCAGGTGATGTTGAGGAACTTGACGTTGTGGACGAGCTCCTTGGCAACGGCAACGGCAGCAAGGCTCTCGGGGCTGTTGCCAGAGCGGGCAAAGGAAACCACGAGCGTGGGATCCTCGGCGCGCAGGAAGTCGCGCGGGGCGCTCACGATGTCGGTCGTGGCGATGGGCTTAAAGTCGTAGAGATCAGTGTTGCCAGCGTGACGCAGGTACGGGGCGCAGGTATCGCCAACGTAGTCGGACGTACCGGCACCGGTGAAGACAACGGACAGACGGCCCTCGCCCATAGCGCGAGCCTCGGCCAGGAAGGCCTCGATGGCCTCCTTGTTCTCGCGATAGATGTTGAGCGTATCACGCCAAAGCTCGGGCTGCTGAGCAATCTCGGCCGTGGTGATCTGGGCGCCGAGCTCGGTGAGCTCCTCGACACTCTTCTCGAACATTTCTAATACCTCTCTCTAGAAGTAATCCTCTGACGTGCAATTATACACTTCAGTTGGTTATCTGGTAGTAACCAGTTAAATGCAAAGAATCATCATATGGATACGATGCGAACACTAGTCGCTACGCTGGTGGTAAACCTTGTATTTAAACTGATCAGCACGAGCAACCGAGAGTGTATACTCCACAACCTCGTTTGACTCGTTATACGTAGTCCTGACCAAATCGAGCACAGGCGAGCCCTCGACAATTCCCAAAAGGTGGGCGTCGGTGGGACGGGCTATGCTCGCATAGAACTCCTCTTCGGCCACGCGTATCTTTTGCTGAAAGTCTTGCTCAATCACATCGTAAAGCGGCTTACGCTCCAGTAGCGGTCGCTTTAGGGACAGAAATTGACGAACCGGTAGATAGCTGCGTTCGACCATCATGGGCATGTTGTCGGCAGAACGAAGGCGCTTGAGCTTAAAAATGCGATCGCCGATACGCAATCCCATATGCTCGGCCAGATTCTTATCGGCCTCCATCTCGCAAAACTCGAGAATCGTGGTCTCGGGGTCGCGACCCATCGCGCGCATCTGCTCGGTAAAGCTGTAGGACTGCATAAGATTGGTTGCCTTTGCCGAACGGTCGGTCACAAAGGTACCGCGACCGTGCTGCCGAACCACCAATCCTAAACGCTCCAGTTCCTGCAGAGCCAGGCGTACCGTAGTGCGCGAGAGACCATAGCGCTCCGATAGTTCGCGCTCGGAAGGAATCATGTCACCGGCGCGATATTCATGGTCGATCTTTTCGGTCAGAATATCGACCAGCTGATCGTACAGCGGTTGCTTACGCGCTCCGATCGCCATCCTATCCTCCCATTTTCTCAAACTCGGCTACTACCTTGGGTGTTTAGCATTATCTGTCTGCCACACCCGAATCAACAAGAAAACAAAAGCCGCGCGCTCTTTCGAGCACGCGGCTTTTAACATACACATGGCTTAAGGGGTCGGGGTGTGAGCCGCGTAGGGACACACCCCTCAAGCTAGAGCCTTACCAGATGCTCGGCCAGAGACCAAGCGGGCCAGCGCCCAGGATGCCGAGGACGAAGAGCAGCAGAATGCCCTTGGTCGGGGTCCAGCTGTGCTTAGCGAACATGTAGTAAAGCAGCAGCGTAAGCATAAGCGGGACGAGCTTCGGGACGATGGTGTTGAGGGTGTCGGCAACAGAGAAGTTGACCGGATCCTCGGTGACGGTGCCGTAGGTAACGGACTCCATGCCGTTGCCCAGATCGGTGACGCCGCACTCGACAGCGTTGCCGTCGGCATCGGAAGCGGTGAGGGCGTTGCCGTCCTCATCGGTCATGGCGATGGTACCGGCCTCAGCGGTCTCGGTATCGATGCCCTCCATACCGGTGAAGTTCTCGGCCTCCTTCTCGGAGACGATCACGGTAGTAGCGGAGAGGCCACGGGTGGTGCCGTTGGGGATCTGGAGGTTGATCTGGGTGCCACCCATGGTGACGACCAGGCAACCGACGACGAAGACGCCCATGATGGAAGCGGCACGCGTGAAGGCCTGCATGTTGGCAGTCAGAGCGTCAATAGCGCTGGTGCCAAGCTTGTAGGACCAGTTCATGAGCCAGAAGCGCAGAGCGAACTGGACGACGTTGAAGATCACCAGGAAGATGATCGGCGCAGCGGCGTTGCCGTTGATGGCCATGTTGGAGGTGATGCCGGCCGTGATAGGCACGAGCGTCAGCCAGAACAGGGCGTCACCGATACCACCGAGCGGGCCCATTGCGGCGACGCGGACGGCGCGGATCGTGGGGATGTCAACCTTGTTCTGCTCGAGCGAAAGCACGATACCCATAACAAAGGTGACGAGGAACGGGTGGGTGTTGAAGAACTCCAGGTTGTGGCTCATGGAAGCCGCGAGGTCGTTCTTGTTGGTGTGGATCTTCTCCAGACCGGGGATGATGGAGTAAAGCCAGCCAGCGGCCTGCATGCGCTCGTAGTTGAACGATGCCTGCAGGAAGCAGGAGCGCCAAGCCATCTTGTTGAGGGTCTTCTGGTCGAGCTGCGGAGCAGGAGTGAGATCCTCGTAGTGCTCCGGGATCACATACTCATTAGATGCCATCTTCGAAGTCACCTCCGTCAGAAACAGCTGCACCCTTCAGCTCGGTCTGCTGCTGGAAGTCCCAGAAAGCGATGCCGAAGCCGATGAGAGCGAGGATGAGCAGGGCAGGGGTTGCCAGAGAATCGTTGGCAACGGTGATGAGCGCGAGGCCAAAGCCCATGAGGAAGAAGCCCCACATATCGCGGTTCATCATAACCTTGAGCAGGACGGCGAAGCCGACGAAGCGCATCATGCCGCCTGCAGCGGACAGACCGGTCTGCAGCCAAGTCGGGATGGCGGAAGCGATGGTCTGACCGATGGTAGCGCCAGCGATGAAGAACAGGGTGACGACGACAGCGAAGATCAGGCCGAGCAGAGCCATGGCGAAGTAGTTCAGACGCTCGATGCCCTTGGTGTCAGCGTTATGAGCCATGTTGTCCGCGGAGGACATGAGGGGCGACATAAGCGTGAAGACCAGGGTAACGCCGAGCTGACCAAGCAGAGCGAACGGAATGGCAAGGCCGACTGCCGCGTTGGGCTCGAGGCCCGTAGCGATAGCGAGAATGGCTGCCATGATGCCGCCGATGACGGCGTTAGGCGGCTGAGCGCCTCCGATCGGCATGTTGCCGATCGTCATGAGCTGATAGGTACCACCCACGAGAAGACCGGTGTTGAGGTCGCCAAGGATAAGACCGATGACGGCGCCGGTGACGATGGGCTGATAGAGAGACTCGAGGAAGTTGAACTGGTCGATTGCCGCGACGAACGTGACGATGAAGACCAGAGCGACCTGGATGATCGAGTATTCCATCTTGCTCCTCCTTTCAAAATGTATGTACGCACTTTGGATATCACGTACAGAACGTCAGGGTTTCAATCCTGACAACGTGGATCACGAGGATTACGAGAAGAGCTTGCTCGTGTCCTCAACAGGCGTGCTCGGAACGCGCCTGATCTCCAACTCCACCCCCAATTCCTGCAGCTCTTTAAACGCAGCGACATCCTCGTCGTTAACTGCGACGGAGGTGGCGACTTGGCGCTTTCCTTCCGACATGTGCATGTTGCCGATGTTTACCTTCTTTATAGGCACACCGCCCTTGACGAGCGTAAGCACGTCTTCCGGTGTTTCGGCCACGATGAAGATCTTCTGGCGCGGGCTCGCCTTGCCAATGACGTCGATGGTCTTCTGCAGGGAGAAGAAACGCGTAGCGACGCCGGCGGGAGCGGCCATCTTCATGAGGTTCTGGCGCATGGTGTTGGTCGACACATCGTCGTTGGCGACGAGGATGAGGTTGGAGCCCAGGGTGGAGTTCCACTGGGTAGCGACCTGACCATGGACCAGTCGGTTATCGATGCGGGTAAGAAGAATGTTGGGTTCTGCCATGTTGATCAGCTTCCTTTCGTTATTTGCTGACGACAGTTACTTGATCTCCTGAATCGCGTAACGCGAAACATCTACGACGGCACCGGATCGGACTTTGATCTGGACCTTTTCGCCTTCGATGCCCTTGACGGTTCCGTAGATACCGCCGGCGAAAAGAACCTCCTGACCCGGCTTGAGCTCGGTGTGCAGCTCCTTGAAGTACTTCTGCTTCTTCTTCATGTTGATTTGCGACCAGATGGTGTAAATCAAGCCCATGATGACAAGCAGGCCTAAAAGGGCGACCGAGGAGCTCAGGACGTTGGCTCCGAAATCGGCCATTAGATGCCGTCCTCGTCGCCGAAGATATCCTCTTCCTCGGAGCCGGCAACGGATGCGACCGTCTGGGCGGTGACGCCCGTCTGACCAACGGTCACGGCCTGCTCGCCAAGCTCGGCGAGCGTGGCGTTACCGCGAAGGAACAGAAGCTCAATAACCATGGGGAGGTTAGTGCCAGTCAGAACCTCGACGTTGTCGACATCCTGGGCAATCATCATCGACTGATTGAAAGGAGTGCCACCGAGCAGGTCGGTAAAGACGAGCACGCCATCGCACTCCTCGCGCATGGCGGTAATAGCGGCGCGGAGATCCTCACCGTAGGAAGCAGCCTGGTCGCCCTCAAAAGGAACGACGGTAAAAGCGGGCTGGTCGCCGGCAACCATAGCGATAGCGCTTGCGAGGCCGGGTGCGAACTGTCCATGACCGGTAAGAATAAAGCCAACCATTCAAATTTCCCTTCCGAAGGTGTGTACGATCTGAGTCCGATGATTTTCGGAAGCCAGCGGGCAATCGCCCTTAAAGCTTCTTAGAAAGCGTTCTTTGAAGACCAGTGGTTTCTCAACTGGTAGTAACCACGTGACGTGTTGTTGTCACTATATCACCACAGAAGAGGTCGCTTTCGTTGATTCATACAGTAAAACGTTTTTGCACCGCTCACGGTGATAAATCGACCGTTTACCGCTCGTTAATACTTTTACCTGCGGTTTTGAAATCGTTTCGAAATGCTTTGGCAAAAGATCGGAACTTTTCCTGTGTCTAAACAACGCAGGGCGGCTAAAAATAGCGTAAAGAAAAATTGCAGGTCATTGTGAAGATTTGTGAATTGGTCTTTTTGACTTAATACCAGTTAGAACCAGTTTTGAGATTATCGGTGAACGGTAGTTTTCGACCGTTCACCGGTTACTTGCAATCGTTTGCAGTTGTTTTCCCAGATGAATTAGAGAAGCCCAATGAAGCACTTGTGCGATCACGGGAAGTTTTGGCATTTGTCCTCATCCCCCGCGCGCCAAACTCCGGCATCCAAAATGAGCTAATAGGTCTCGTTAATCGTTTTCAATCATTACTTACTCAGTTCCGTAATTATTTATCGTTTGTCGTTAATTCTGATATGATACAAGTATCATCCAAAACGCCGGTTGGAGGGGTTATGGTCCATCGAAACGCATCTATATCGAATGAAACCATCAGCCGCGAACAGACGATAGCCAAACTGAGGAAGCTCGCTCGCATCTGCAAATGGGCCACGATCTGCATTACCACCGCGCTCGCTCTGGGACTCCTCGCAGTCATTGCGATTGACCTTCTACTCATATTGCCTGGCCTCTCCCAAGGGTCGTGTCTCCAATCCGTAGAACTTCAAGCCGGCGAAGGGCCGTGCCTTGCTATCGTCGGTACCGATGCGCAGGCCCCACTTATGCTCGTTGCGCACGATGGTCACACTGCCATAGGGAGCCTCTTGATGACATGTCTCGCGCTTACCATCGCGATAAGCGTGCGCAGGCTTTTCTTCAACATTGAAAAAGAAGGCAGGCCCTTTGACCTTGAATGTAACCAGACACTTCGTCGAGTAGGACATTTATTCCTTATCGGCGGCGTTGCCGTGAGGCTTCTTGGTGCCGTAATCACAGGAATGATACTCTCAGGATTTGGCGGCAGCTTTACGGATGCGTTCGTCGGCCAGCTATTCGAGCCCTCCATGCTCTTTGCAGGCCTGATTATTTGCCTGATTGCCAGCATCTTCCGCTACGGGTATATCCTGCAAAAACAAGATGACGAGTTGCTCTAGGGGGGAATCCATGATTATTCTGCGGCTTGACCGCATGCTCGCCGAACGCAAGATCTCATCCAAAGAGCTTGCGGAACGCGTGGGCATCTCCCAGGTCAATATGTCACGCATTAAGACGGGCAAGGTTTCTGCCATACGTTTTTCAACTCTTGACGCGATATGCCGGGCACTCGACTGCCAACCGGGCGATGTACTGGAATATATATCCGACGATGAAGCCGATAGCCTTTTTGGACTTAAAGATGAATAGCCATAATTAAGCCGCCAATCACGCCCTCAACGCAAATTGCCCGCCAGAACGACTTCCGTACTGGCGGGCAATTTGTTTTCTATCAGCTAGATGCTCGATGAGCCGTGCAACTCTTTACGCAAACAGGCCGTAGATGCTGATGTTGGCCTTGGCGTAGAGGCCGTTAGCATACTCGGTCCACTTGGAGCTGGCGCTCGAAGCCTGCGAAGAATACTGCTGGTAAGCAGTGTAATAGGCGGTCATGGCCTGCTTATAGGTAGCGCTATCGGCCGTAAAGGCATCGTCGGCAAAGGCCTTGGCATAGGTGCTGTCGGCGTCCTTCCAGGTGCCCTTTGAGCTATCCCACTCGTCGCCGGCAAGGTTGATGATGTAGTCGGCGTAGTCCTTGCTCGCGGTCTCCTCGTTGCCGTCAGCAGGCTCGGTCGGGGCGGTCGGCATGCTTGCGGAGCTATCGCCCACCTTCTTCTTGTAGAGCTTCTGCAGCGTCGCAGACTGGCGGACGATCTGCTTGGCCTGGTCCTTGGACACGCCGTACTGCGTGGCCATGGTCTTGTAGTCGGAGGTGCCGATGGAATCCTCGGCGTACTGCTTCATTTCCTTGGAAGAAACGGTAATGCCCTCGTCCTCGGCAGCGTCCAGCAGAATCTGGTTGCGCACGTAGGACAGGATGACGTCGGCGGAAGGAGCGGTGTAGTTGCCATCGCTATCCTTGACGGTGTCGAGGCTGTACTGGCTCTCGATGGCCTCGCGCGCGGTGATATCGCTCTTCTTGCCGTTGTAGCTATAGCTTGCCACGGTCGAATCGAGCTGGTCCTCGGTGAGGGTCGCCGAGCCGACACCCTTGCCGCCAAAGCCGCCATTGCCAATAAAGAAGCCGACCACGGCAGCGATCACGACGGCGACCACGAAGGCGGCGATCATCGTCTTCTTGTGCTTGGACGCATGGTCGTCTTCGTCGGAGTCGTCGTTCTCGTCCTGCTCCTCAGGCATGAGGTTCTCGTCGGCGGCGTCCGCGGCGATCTTTGCCTCCAGGCGAGCGTCCTCCTCCTCGGCGGTCGTGCCAGCGGCGATATGTTCGGCAGACGTGCCGGCGACCAGGTCGATCTTCTCGTCCTCATCACCGTCGGGGCCTTCGCCGCGCTCGATGATCTGGATGCCGTCGATCTCGTCCTTCTCGTCCTTCTTTTGAATCAGACCCATATCAGTTACTCCTTGTTAGGAAACATAGCCCTCAATAGAATACGCCCGACGAGGCGCCGGGCGTATTGATTCTTAGGTTATACGCAAACACTTAAGTACTATTTAGGCGTTTGCAGCGTGCATACCTTAGGCCAGGTGCGCGATAACGGCATCGGCAAAGGCCTGCGTGCCCACAGCGCCCTCAACAGAGCCGGTCTGGGCACGACGCACGTCACCGGTAACCTGCTCGCCCTCGTCGAGCGTGGCAGACACGGCGGCACGAATGCGATTGGCAGCGTCGTTCTCGCCCAGGTGATCGAGCATCATCGCAGCAGAGAGGATCTCGGCCGTGGGGTTGGCGATATCCTGGCCCGCGATATCGGGCGCGGAGCCGTGCGTTGCCTCGAAGATGGCGCAGTCGGCACCGATGTTGGAGCCGGGGGCCATGCCTAAGCCGCCCACCAGGCCGGCGCACAGGTCACTCACGATGTCGCCGTACAGGTTGGGCAGCACCAGGACATCGAAGTCGTTGGGGTTTTGGACCAGGCCCATGCAGGTAGCGTCGACGATCTTGTCGTTGAACTCGATATCGGGATAGTTGGCGGCCACCTCGCGCGCAACACGCAGGAACAGGCCGTCGGTCGCCTTCATGATGTTGGCCTTGTGCACGGCCGTCACCTTTTTGCGGCCGCAGCGGCGGGCATACTCAAAGGCATACTCCACAATACGGCGGCTCTTGGCGATAGAGATGGGCTTGATCGAGATCGCGGAATCGGCGGCGAAGGTCTTTTGGCCCGAACGCTCGACGAGCTGCGAGAGCTCCTCGACCTCGGCAGCGCCCTCATCGAACTCGATGCCGGCGTAGAGGTCCTCGGTGTTCTCGCGCACGATAACCAGGTCGACGTCGCGGAAACGCGAGCCGTCGCCCGGCTGCGACAGGCAAGGGCGCACGCAGGCGTACAGGTCGAAATGCTTGCGCAGAGCCACGTTGACGCTGCGGAAGCCCGTGCCGACCGGTGTGGTGATGGGGCCCTTGATGGCAACCTTGGTCTCGGCGACCGCATCGAGCACGTGCTGGGGCAGCGGCGTGCCAAACTCGTCCATGACGCCGGCGCCGGCCTCCTGGACGTTCCAGTTGATCTGGACACCGGTGGCCTCGACCACGCGGCGCATGGCCTGCGTAATCTCGGGACCGATACCGTCACCGGGAATCAGGACTACATCGTGCGCCATAATCTGTTACTCCTCGTCTTCGGCGGCCTCAGATTTTTTAACGCTAGCACGCTTCTTCTTTTTGGAGAGATCCAGGCCAAAACGTTTAACAAGCATTTCGCAAATCTCGCTCGAACGGGCCTTGAGATAGCTGCCCTTACCGTTCTCGGCATCGAACTTAAGGCGCAGCGCAAGCTTCTCGGCAACCTCGGCGTCGATCTCGCCCTGGCAAAACTCGTACAGGCAACCGAGCATGTCGCGATACTCAAGGTCGCCGTGGTAGCACTGGATGGCCTCGTCCAGGATGGGCCAAGCTTCGCGCGAGCGCTCGACGCTCGTGGCACCCCACACGCACAGCAGGCGGAAGGCGGCATAGCGCAGCGTGGAGGAGATCTCGTCGAACAGTGCGGTCTCGGCGCCCTCAAAGGCATCGCCCAGCTGCTCGGGGCAGGTGGTGGCGAGCGCCGCCAGGGCATCGAGGGCCTCCCAGCGGGTCTGTGCCTCGGGGCGGTCGAGCGCCTCGATCAACGCGGGTACGCAGGGCACGACGCGCTGCGGATCGCGCTCGGCAAGCAGGTGCAGCACGCGGGCGGCAAACTGGCGGATGCGGCGCGTGGGGCAGCCGAGCTCCTGGACCAGGCGATCGACGGCGTTCTCGTTCTCCTCTGCCAGCTGGAGCTGTGCCAGCTCCTCGTCGGTGAGCTGTTCGTCTTTGTTTTCTGCCATAGTTACCTCTTCTTACTATTTCTTAGCGTGCTTGCCAGCACCCTTGCTGCCATCGGTGACCGAGATGAGCTGTCGGTCGGCTGCGCCATTGCGACGTGCGCGGCGGCGCTCCTCGGCGTCGCCCGCGTCGGCGGCGGCGCGATGAGCCTTGTTAACGTTAAAGACCTCGTCGTGCTTGCGCCACGGACCGACGGACTCGCCAAAGCTCATCTTAAGGCCGGCGATAAAGCCGCCGAGCCAGCCGATCGGCGCAAACTGCACCAGCGGGAACAGCGAGAACACCCAGGTCAGCAGGACGACTGCCGCCGCACCCGCAAAGTTGGCAATCCAGTAGTCGCGCTTGGTGATGACGCGCTTTTCGCACGCCCACTGGCCGCACAAAAAGCCAATGTAGATCGCGAAGAGAAAGAGCACCAGCGCAAGCACCACGAACGTCCAGCTCATGGGCGCTACTCCCCGTGATGGTGGCCGCAGCAGCACTCGTGGCCATCATCATGGCCGTGGCCGCCGCAGCACTCGTGGTCCTCGCCATGGTGGTGGCCGCAACCGCACTCATGGTCGTCGCCGTGCTCGCCGCAACCGCAGCCGTCCTCGTGAGCACCGTGCTCTTCGGGACGATACTGCGACCAGTCCAGACCGGCGGCGATGGCGTCGGCCTCCTCCTTATAGAGGACCGTGATGGCCTGGGTGCCCAGCTTGGCACCACCGATGGCATCGAGCATGTCGTAGAGCGTAAAGGCCACGTCGGCGCCGGGCAGCGCAAGCTCGCGATCGTCGGCATAGGCGAGCGCCAAGCGCAGGTCCTTGATGAAGTGCTCGACCATAAAGCCGGGCTTGTAGTCGCCGTCGAGCGCCTTGGTAGCCAGGCTCTCCATGGCGCCGGACTTGCCGGTACCGCCCAGGATCATCTGGCGGGTCTTCTCCAGATCAAGGCCGCTCAGCTCGGCAAATGCCATGGCGTCTGCCATGCCGACCATGCAGGCGCCCAGCGACACCTGGTTGGCGAGCTTGGCAGCCTGGCCCTTGCCGGCGCCGTCGAAGCAGCAGATGTTGGCCGCAAAGGCGGCAAGGATGTCGCGGACCGGCGCGATGTCGTTCTCGGTAGCGCCCACGATAGCCGTGAGCGTACCGGCGATAGCGCCCGACTCGCCGCCGGTGACGGGGCAGTCAAACGCCATGCGACCAGAAACCTGGGCGGCCTCGGCAATGTCACGGGCAAGCTCGGGCGAGCTCGTGGTGAGGTCGATCAAGACCGCGCCGGGCTTAGTGCACGCGAGCAGGCCGTCGCCCGCCAGGTAGAGTTCCTCGACCTCGGAGGGATAGCCCACCATGGTAAAGACGACATCGGCGTTCGCCGCGGCATCGGCCGGCGTATCTGCCCAGACGGCGCCGCGCTCGATAAGCGCCGCCGCCTTGGACTTGGTGCGGTTGTTGACCGTGACGGGATAGCCGGCGTCCAGAATGTGGCCGGCGATGGGGGCACCCATGATTCCGGTGCCGATGAATGCGACGGAGAGCTTGTTTGCCATGAAACCTTTCCTTTTGGGTTGGGTGTTGTTACCAGGTTGAATACTCGGTGCCAGCGTTTGGGCTGTGAGTCGAGGGCGATTACGGACGCAGCGCTTGCCTACTGACCGCGCACGCGGCGGGCGATACGGTCGGAAAGCGACGCCTTGTCGGCGCGGTTCTTACCCCAAAACGCGCAGGCCACCATGCCGGGGCCCACGTGCGAACCGATGGTGGGGCCCACGGAACTGCGAATGATCGTGACGTCGGCGCAGCCCTCCTCCTTGCGGATGGCGGCCTCGAGCCAGTCGCCGTCCTTCTCGGCATCGGCCGTCATGATGGCGATGGGCATGGTGCGATCGGGCACGTAGTTCTCGCGGAACGACTTGAGGATGGACTTGAGCGCCTTCTTGCGGCCGCGGTTGACGCCGATCAGCGACAGCGAGCCGGCCAAGTCGTAGGAGAGCTCGGGCTTGACATCGAGCTTTGCCGTGAGCTGTGCCGCCGCGGGCGGAATGCGGCCGCCGGCAGCCAGTGCGTCGAAGCTCTCGAGCGTAAAGTAGCCGTGGACGTAGGTCTTTGCCTCGTTTGCCCAATCGACCAGCTGCTTGGCGGTCAGTCCCGCCGAACGCTGGCGCACGGCCTCGAGCGCCAAGAGCGCGCCGGTCGCGCAGGGCAGAGCGTTGTCGACCACGTAGAGCTCGAAGTTGGGATACTCGGCGCGCACGGCATCTGCCGCCTGGCACGCGGAGTTGTAGCTCGACGACAGCGCCGAGGTAAAGCACAGGTAGACCGTGGGCGTGCCCTCTTTGGCGCACTCGGTAAAGAACTCGATATAGCGACCGAGCGACACAGCCGAGGTGGACACGCGGGCACCGGCGCGCATGCGGTCGTAGAACTCCTTGGGCGTGATGCTCGACCAGATGTCGTCCGTACGCTCCTCGCCATCGATGATAAAGGGGAAGCCCAAGATATCGACATCGAGGTTCGCGGCGACCTCGGGGCTAAAGTCGCAGCAGGTATCGACGACGATGCGGCAGCGGTCAGAATGGCCGGTAGATGCAGCTTTGTCCATCAAAGCGACTCCTTACGTAAAAAAGGCGGCCACCCGCATGGGATGGCCGCCAACCGTTAACTCATGCAAGTTAACGTATTTTACTCGTCAAGTGTTTCGATGCGGGGCTTGATGATGCCATATCCACCATTCTTACGGTGATACACCACATTGATGAGGCCAGTCGTCGCGTTCTCGAACACGTAGAAGTCGTGGCCGAGCAGATCGGTCTGCACCAGCGCCTGCTCCTCAGTCATCGGGGTGACATCAATGACCTTCTCACGGACGAGCAGGTCGTCCTCCTCCTCGGGCAGCAGCAGGTCGGCCAGATCCTCGACGCGCTCGACCGGTGCGACATCCGCTGCGCTGGCACCGCCCTGGCGGTTGTCCACGACCTTGGTCTTGAACTTGCGCAGC
>CALLFD010000023.1 GCA_937997605.1 uncultured Collinsella sp.
TAGAATCGAATACAGCAAGAAGTTCGAAGCGCATCCGTTTGGGTGCGCTTTTTTGAGGGAGGCAGCATGGCATATCGTCTGGACATCAAGCGCATTCTTTCGATGAACTTCTTTCACGACCTGCCCCAGATTATGTTGGGGTGCGCTCTGGCCGCTATTGCGACCGACCTGTTTTTGATTCCCAACGGCCTTGCTGCCGGTGGCGTTACGGGCCTTGCCACCATTATCCAGGCGGTCGGCGCATCGCGTGGCCTATCGCTTCCCGTTGGTATTCAGACGATCGTGATGAACGCCTTGCTGTTGCTGGTCGTTATGCGCGAAGGTGGCATGTTCTACGTGGTGCAGACCGCGACGGGCTTTGTGCTGCTGGGCTTCTTTACCGATCTGTTCGCCCCGTTTGTAGCACCTCTGGCGGATGCGGACCTGATGCTCCCTGCCATGTGGGGCGGCATTATAACGGGCATCGGTTACGGCATGGTGTTGCGCGCCGGCGCCAACACCGGCGGCTCGGACACGATTGGCCAAATCATCTCGCGTAACACCTCGCTGCCGGTGGGCTCGACCGTCATGGCGATCGATGTTGCCGTATGCGCGCTGTCGGCTCCGGTCTTTTCAATCGAAAACGCACTATATGCAGGCCTTTCGATGGTCATTAGCGGCTACGTGATCGATGCCGTGGTCGATGGTGGCAACAAACGCCGTATGGTACTCATCATCTCGGACAAGTTCCCTGATATCGCTGCCGATATCATGTATGGCCTGGGTCGTGGTTGTACCAAGTTTAAGGCGACTGGCATGTATTCGGGTGCCGAGAAGCCGGTGATTATGGTCATCGTGAGCCGTCGAGAGCTTAATACCCTCAAGACGATCGTGCGCGAGCGCGATCCTCACGCCATTGTGACGGTCGCTGACGTTACGGAAGCCTTCGGCGAGGGATTCAAGGACATTAGCGCGTAGGGTCGATCGCGTTCCATCCAAAAGACGTTCACATTGATAAACCGTTTCATCAGCGGTTCTGCCTGCTAAATTGTTCAAATAATGATAAAAACTCTGGTAAAGCCATCAGTTTCCAGCATAATGAATGACGTACGTGCATTGCGGCTGTGTTGGGATTACCTTTCCGTGCCGTGCGCATTTTGTCTAATGAGGATGAAAGGAAGGCACAATGAGCGACGAAGAGCTCAAAAAGGTTGCCAACGAGGTAAGGAAGGGCATCGTCACCGGCGTGCACGCTGCCAAGTCCGGCCATCCGGGCGGTTCGCTCGGCGCTGCCGACATCATGACCTATCTGTACTTTGAGGAAATGAACGTCGACCCGGCCGATCCCCGCAAGGCCGACCGCGATCGCTTTGTGCTCTCCAAGGGCCATTGCGCTCCGGGCCTATACGCCGTGCTCGCCGAGCGCGGGTTCTTCCCCAAGGAGGACCTCGAGACGCTGCGCCATATCGGCAGCCACCTGCAGGGTCATCCCAACATGAACGACACCCCGGGCGTCGACATGTCCACCGGCTCGCTCGGCCAGGGCATCTCCGCCGCCGTGGGCATGGCGGTTGCCGCCAAGCACTGGGGCGATACTTACCGCACGTACGCCCTGCTGGGCGATGGCGAGAGCGAGGAGGGCCAGGTCTGGGAGGCCGCCATGTTTGCCGGCAACCAGCAGCTCGATAACCTCTGCGTGATCGTCGACCACAACGGCCTTCAGATTGACGGTCCCGTCGAGGAGGTCAACGACCCCATGCCGCTCGCCGACAAGTTCCGCGCCTTTAAGTTCCACGTGGTGGAGCTCGCCGACGGCAACGACTTCGACCAGATCCGCGCCGCCTTTGCCGAGGCTCGCGCCACCAAGGGGCAGCCGACCGCCATTATCGCCGAGACCCTGAAGGGCAAGGGCGTGTCCTTTATGGAGAACCAGGTTGGCTGGCACGGCAAGGCCCCCAATGATGAACAGTTTGAGCAGGCCATGGCAGAGCTCACGGCCGCCGGAGAGGAGCTCTAGGATGGCAGACGTCAAAAAAATCGCCACGCGCGTAAGCTACGGCGAGGCCCTCGTCGAGCTCGCCAACGAGCACGATGACTTTGTGGTCCTCGACGCCGACCTGGCTGCCGCCACGCAGACCGGCAAGTTCAAGGCCGCCTGCCCCGATCGTTTCTTCGATGTGGGCATTGCCGAGAGCAACCTGATGGGCGTCGCTGCCGGTATCGCGACCACCGGCCGCGTTGCCTTCGCGAGCACCTTTGCCATGTTCGCCGCCGGCCGCGCCTTTGAGCAGGTCCGTAACTCCATCGGCTACCCGCACCTCAACGTTAAGATCGGTGCCACGCATGCCGGTATCTCGGTGGGCGAGGATGGCGCCACGCACCAGTGCTGCGAGGATATCGCCCTGATGCGCGTCATCCCCGGCATGACCGTGATCGTTCCTGCCGACGACGTGGAGGCCCGCGCCGTGACGCGCGCTGCCTACGAGTGCGACGGCCCGGTGTACATGCGCTTCGCCCGTTTGGCCTCGCCGGTTATCAACGACCCCGAGACCTACAAGTTCGAGGTGGGTAAGGGCATTGTCATGCGCGAGGGCGCCGATGTGACCATTATCGCCTGCGGCCTGATGGTCGGCGAGGCTCTCGAGGCCGCCGAGCAGCTTGCTGCCGAGGGCATCGACGCCGAGGTCATCAACATGCACACCATCAAGCCCATCGATGCCGACCTGATCGTCAAGAGCGCCACCAAGACCGGCCACGTCGTGACCGTCGAGGAGCACTCTGTGATCGGTGGCCTGGGCAGCGCCGTTGCCGACGTCCTGTGCGAGCAGTGCCCGACGCCGCTCAAGAAGATCGGCGTCAACGACACCTTCGGTGAGTCTGGCCCGGGTGCCGAGCTCCTGCACAAGTATGGCCTGGACGCCGCCAACATCGTGGCGACCACCAAGGAGTTCTTGGCATAAGGCAAG
>CALLFD010000024.1 GCA_937997605.1 uncultured Collinsella sp.
ATTTTGCCTCTTGACAATGTCCTGCTCATATTAAAAGGAACGTCCCCAAGTGCCGGGTTTCCGCAGTCATTGGGGACAGACTTAAATGACTAGTCTTTTAAGAACGTCCCCAATGACTACCCACAGAATGAGGGTCTCATCGGGGACTAGGTAAATAGCAAAAGCCCCCGCGGCCGAAACGGGCCGCGGGGGCAGCAGGCTTGCAAGGGTTAACTCAAGTCCTCGCCATTTGATGCAATGACCTTTTGATACCAGCAGAAGCTGTCCTTTCGGTAGCGATCGAACGTGCCTCTGCCCGTATCATCGGCATCGACATAAACAAAGCCATAGCGCTTCTTCATCTGCCCCGTCGAGGCCGATACCAGATCGATACAGCCCCACGGCGTGTATCCCATCAGGTCAACACCGTCCTCGACAATTGCATCGCGTAGCGCAAGAATATGCCTGCGCAGGTAATCAATATGATACGCATCGTGGACTTTGCCGTCTTCCAGCGCATCGAGTCCGCCCACACCGTTCTCAGCGATAAAGAGCGGAAGATGGTAACGATCGTGGTAGCCGGCAAGCGTCACGCGCAAACCCAGCGCATCGATCTGCCATTTCCAGGCAGTCTCTTTATCCTTGAGGTACGGATTGCGCAGCGTCGGAAACACGTTGCCCTCCGCCTTCTCAGCGATCACCTGGTCATCGGCGCACACCAAGCGCGAGCAATAGTACGAGAACGAGATGAAGTCGACGGTATGCTCGGCCAGATACTCCGTATCGCCCGGCTCAAAGGGCACGTGAACACCCTCTTTCTCGAGCGCACGCAGCTTCCAAGTAGGATAGGCGCCCGCAGCCATCACGTCAGTGTAGAAGTAGCGGCCGCGGTCCTCCTCATACGCAAGCCATACGTCCTCGGGCGCACAACGGTACGGATAGGTCGCACCGGCAGCGACCATGCAACCCACCTTGTTTGCGGGATCGATCTTGTGCAGGATCTCGACAGCGCGAGCGCTCGCCATAAACATATGGTGCGAGAACGCCGCGGTCACGGCTGCACGGTCACGCTCATCCTCGAGCGTGACGCCCGCGTTGAGATAGGACAGCGCCACGCTGTTGATCTCGTTGAAGGTGAGCCAATAACGCACGAGGCCCTGGTACGCACGTCCGACGGTCTCGACGTAGTGCGCATACCGCTCGATCATCTCTCGGCTTTGCCATCCACCATAACGCTCGACCAGAGCCAACGGATAGTCGTAGTGCGACAGCGTCACGAGCGGCTCGATTCCGTGCTCGCGCAGCGCCTCGAATACCTGACGGTAAAACTCCAAGCCCTCACCGTTGGGCTCGGGCTCCATCCCTGTGGGAAAAATACGGCTCCAACAAATTGAAAGACGCAGGCACTTAAAGCCCATCTCGGCAAAGAGCTCGACGTCCTCGCGCCAATGATGGAAGAAGTCGTTGCCCCAACGGCATGGATACAGCCTGTCCGGATCATCCACGGGCTTTTGCCTGCCAAACATCACATCCCAGCGGTCGGGACCCTGTGGAATCAGGTCGGAGTGCGACATACCGCGGCCGCCCTCGTTCCAGCCCCCTTCGGCCTGGTTGGCAGCGAGCGCGCCGCCCCACAAAAAGCCCTCGGGCATACCGGCAGCAGATGTTCTGTCAAAGTAACCCATGCTACTCAGTATCCTTGGCAGAAGCTGCCGCGGCGTTCTCCTGCTCCTGTGCCAGGAGCTGGTTGTCGTACACCTTAAAGAACGGGTACCAGACCACAGCCATGACCACGATCAAAACGATCGTAAATACCCAGATGCGCGGGTCGAGGCACTGGATAAAGCCCTGAACGAAGATGGGAAACGTGCCGCTCACCAAGATGTAGAAGTTAGAGACAAGACCCAGTGAGATTGCACCCCAATACAGCAGGGCCGAAATCATACCGCCCAGCACAAACGGAATCATGAGGACCGGGTTGAAGATGATGGGTGCGCCAAAGATCGCGGGCTCGGAGATACGGAAGAAGCTCGGCACGATCGATGCCTTGCCAAATGCCTTGAGCTGCTGCGACTTTGCCCTAAACGCGCAGAGCGCCACAAAAGAGAACGTATTGCCCGTGCCGCCGATGAGGTTGATGACCATCGACATGAGTACCGGGTGGAACTCAAGCGGCTGCCCAGCAGCGTAGAGCGAGGCGTTGGCAGCAAAGGCGGCAAGCGTGACCGGAGCGGTGATGGGCATCACGATCATGTTGCCGTGGACGCCAAAGCACCAAAACAGCAGCGTCATGAAGCAGATAAGCAGTGCGCCGGGCACAGAGTCAACTGCGACGGAAAGCGGGGCAGCGAGCAGCTTCTCGATAACCGAGGGGATGGACAGCGTGGGATCGATCATCTGGATCAGCAGGTTGCCACCAAAGAAGATGAGGATGTTGGCGAGCATGGGCACGATGGCGCCAAAGGTTTCGGACAAAAACGGCGGCACGCCATCGGGCATCTTGATGGTGATGCCCTTGGTCTGGCAGAAGCGCGTGACCTCGACGGAGACCAGGGCAACGATGATGGCGGTAAACAGGCCCTGCGCACCCAGATAGGTGCAGGGGACCGCCTGGAGCACGGACTCATCAGCAAGCTGGTAGTAGGACGACGGCGCCGCGGCGATCAGGAACATCACCAGCGAGGTCATACCGGCGTTAAGCTTGGGCATCTTGTAGGTGCCCGCCAGGTTATAGGCGATTGCAAACGTCACGATCACCGACAGTATGCCCATCGTCATGTTGAACGGGATGAGCAGCGTGAGCTTATTGGCCGTGGCAAAATCGAGCCAAGGGCCAAAGACGGACCAGAACCCGCCCTGCGCCACCAGGTCGGCCGTGACCGGCGGGTTGGCGATGATCATAAAGACGGCAGAGACCAAGATGAAGCTGATCGCGCTCATAAAGCCCTTTTGCATGGAGGCAAAGTGGCGCTCGGTGCCGCAGAAATTGGCAATAGGGGTCAGTTTTTCCTGAAGCAGGGTCATGAACTTTTCCATGGTCGCCTCCTAGCCCAACAGCGACTGGGCGAGTGCCAGCACGTTGGCGGCGTTGCCCATGCCGTAGTCCTGTGCGGGGATGACCGCGGTCGGCTTACCGCTCCCCTGCTTGACGGTGTTGAGCTGGTAGGACACCTGCGGCCCCAAGAGCAGCACGTCATAATCGGCTCAGGTCTCCTGATACTCGCCGATACCCACCGCATCGATATCGAGCTCGATGCCGTTTTGCTCCGCGTATTTCTCGAGTTTCTTCATCAGAATGCTTGTAGACAGGCCAGCTGCGCAAACAAGAAGGATCTTCATAAGGGATTCCCTTCGCATTGATTGGTTGGATAGTCGCCGCACGCCGTTAGGCGTTCTTGGCTGCAGTGCGCTCATACAGGCAGATCAGCTCCTGCACGAGCTCCTGAGCAAGCATGGAGCACATGAGGTGGTCCTGAGCATGGACCAGCAACACATCCACCGACAGATGCTCGCCCGCCGCCTCGGTCGAAAGCAGCTGCGTTTGGATGTGGTGAGCCTTGATTCCCGCATCCTTTGACTGCTTCATGAGTTTGGCGGCAGCGTCAAAATCCCCCGCCTTTGCCTTTTCAAGGGCTTCGAAGGCAAGGCTGCGCGCCTCTCCCGCTGCAGCGACCAGCTGAAACGAAACCATCTCGGTTCCCTGATCGTCCATAACGGTCTCCTCTCCCGTGATGTTTGGTTTGTACTTGAATATTCGAAACGCCTATCTCCCACCCGCAATCCTCGAGGTTTATTGCAGGCAGGCAGGGTTTTCGACAAAAGAAGCCTTAAGCCGTATGCGCTTGCACAAGCGCCATCAGCTCATGCCAGGACCGGCGCTCGCGTAAGCGCTCGACCCCCTGGCGGTCCATAAAGATCTCAGCGAGCAGCGAGCTCAAGATCCGCGCCTCATCGCCGCCCGACCGGGCAAACGACACCATAAAGACGATATCGACCTCATGGCCGTATTCGTCCCAAAGAATGGGATGTTCGAGCAGGCCCACGGTAACAAAGGCCTCGGCGCTCAAAGGATGCATCCCATGGGGCATGGCCACCCCATTGCCAAACGAGGTGGCACTCGCGCTCTCGCGCTCGGCAACCTCTTGGGCAAACTGGGCATCGACACGGCCGCTCTCGACGGCGCGCTCGGAGAGATATCGGAGAACGGCCTGCTTCGACGACGCCTCAACGCGATTGAAGAACAGGGCACGGCTAAAGAAAGCGCTCGGGGAGTCCGATTGCGCAGCGTCATCACTCAGCACCTTGCGGATAGCGTTGACATCGCTCGTCTCCAAGAAGAAATCGGCCTCGCGGACGGGCACGGGCAACTTGACGTTGAGCGGCACCGTTGTGAACACGTAGTCGATGTGCGAAAAGTCGAGCGTTCCCACGCGGGCGACGTCGCATGTCTCAATCGACTCGATATACATACCAAACTGCTTGCGGTACTGGTGCTCGAGCATACGGGCGCTTCCCGCTCCCGAGGCGCACACGATCAGGATGCGTTTGCGACGCGGCTGGTCGGCTTGCTGCTCGAGGGCCAGGGCAAATGCCATGGCGATGTAGCCGAGCTCCTCATCAGAGGGCTGGCTGCCAAAATGACGCTCGAGTACCTGCGAGGTGCCGGCCGCCATCGAATAGGCCAACGGAAACCTCGTCTTGATATCGGGCAGCATGGGGTTATCCATATGCATGTGATATTCAAGGCGATAGCCCAGAGGGCCAATATGCCGAGCAAGGTTCATGCAAAGTTCAAGATCGCTGCTAAAGTCAAACCTAAACTCATCGTTGACCGCACATACCATCTCGGAAGCGATCTCCCACATCTCGTCCGAGATAACGGCCGAGCCCTTCTCGGGCACGCCCGTGCCCCTGCCGAGCAAATGGATTGCGATAAAGGCAACCTCTTCTCGGGGTATGCTCACGCCCAGGGCATCCTTGATGTTTGCGGCAATCTGGAAAGCCGCAGCGTATTCGCGCGTTCCCTCCAGCTTTAAAACGTCCGATTCTGCAGCCGGGACATAGCAGCCCTGCTCGATGCGGCCAAGAGCGATGTAAAGATGCATGATGAGATTGCGGGATGCCAGCGAGCTCACCGTGACGGGCGAGGCAGTCAGGGCATCGTCCACACATGCGGTGATGGCCCGCAGGCGCTCGGCGAGCTCTGCATCGTCGGTGTCGGGCAACACGGGCCTCACCAGCGAGGCCAAACACAGACGCCGTTGCGACTCCCCACCCGCAACGCGGATTCCGTAGCGAGGGCGCTTTTCGAGCGTCAAGTCAAATTGGGCGAGTTTCTGCTCTACCAGACGCATGTCATTGGACAGAGTTCGCGCCGAAACGTAGAGTAAATCCGCATACTCCTCAATCGTCACCCACTGGGACCGCATGAGAAGGTCGTTAAGAAGGAAGGACACACGGCCGTCTCGCGTATCAGGAATGCCCGGATGGGCCAGAGCCGCACCGTCTAGCAAGCGAGCAAGCTCATCTGCATGTGCAACATCGATACGATATTGCCCTTTGCTGCCAACGATGCGTGCAACCCCCGCAAGCTTGTCGTTTGCGCGATGGATATAGTTTCTCACGGCGCGCTCGCTTACCTCGAGACGCTTGGCAAGCACCGCGACAGCGACAGGCTGAGCGTCCTCGATCATATTTACAAGCTGCTTGACGCGAGCATCCATGTCCTCCTCCTTTCCCTGCGTCTAGTCTAACGCGGTAAAGAA
>CALLFD010000025.1 GCA_937997605.1 uncultured Collinsella sp.
TATATGCGAAGGCGCGTAATCTGGTGGCGCTCGATCCCGTAACGCTCGAGGAAATTCGACCGGGCGCAAACTCGGCGCTGGGTGCCGTACTGCACGAGCTTCATGTGCCCGACGCGGCATGCGAGCGCTCAGAAGTTCAGGTCGGCGTATGCGGCAGCGCGGATACGACAGGACTTCACGACGCCCCGATGACGGTCGACGGCGATGGCGGCACGAGTGGAGGCGGCTCCGGCGGAAGCAGCTCCGGTGGCGGCAGTGGCCCTGGCAGTGGCAAGGACCACGGCACTAACAAGCGCTTCGGAAAAGCGGGCGCGCTTGCGGGCACGGGCGATGTCAACGCTCCCCTTACGGCAGCCGCTGCAGCACTCGCCGCGGCAGGTGCCGGCCTCATCGCCTACAGCGCCCGCCGCACGGCGCTCGAAACCGACACCGCCGATGAGGCCAATTCGGATAGGCCTCGCTAGCGCCTAGTTACTTTTGTGAGAAACGCCGACTCGGCTCATCGAACATCAAAATGGGCTGGCCCCGATAACTCGGAGCCAGCCCTGAGTCGCCTGACATGGGAATCGCAACCCGCTACTTGAGCTTCAATGCCTCCATCATGGGCGCGGCGGCGTCCCAATCGATCTTCCAGCCAATCGACACGCGGACGGTCTCGCCCGTCGCGGGAGCCGTCGCAAACAGCGTATGGCCGTTGTCGGGACCGGTAAAGCGCAGCCACGTTATGCCGTTGTACTCGACCTGGTCGGTTGTTGTCTCCTTGCCTTCGTAGACCTGCTCTAGGCTTGCAACCTCTTCCTCCGGCGAGCGCGGGAAGATGCTGATGTTCAGGCGTCCTCCAGTCTCGTCGTGGAAGAAGTTTGCCTTTTCGCGCTCTTCGTCGGACGAATCCAGCGTGTACCCATCGGCGGCCTCGATGCTGTACGATGCGCAGTCGATTCCCGTTAAATCTGCCTTCTCGCCAGAATCGGCCACGCCGCCGGCCGCCTTGAACTCCTTGGTCTCGCATCCCGTGGTGTCAAAGTGCATGGCCTCATGATTCTTGGCGGGGGCATAAGCGTCTACGAACTCGACAGTGATGGGCCCGTAGTACGCCGTCTTGGGCGCCCAGAAATACACGTACTCAACGGTCTCGCCCGGGCCGATATCTGGCCTCTCGGAAAGGTCGATGCCCTCGTGCAGCTCATCGGGAGCCTCGCTTGCAACGTAGTCGAGCACGGCCGCCTTGCCGGAAGTAAACAACGGCTCGCCTGCCTCAAGATCGCCCTGGGCAGCATGCACGTTAAAGGAACTGAACGTCCTGTTCTTTGTGTTGTTGTTGGTGATCTTGATGTGCAGGTAAAAGCCGTCCTGCAGCTTGGCATCGCCGCGATAGAACGTACCGTGAGCCACCGACTCATAGGTAATGCCTGCCACCTCGACCGTCTGCGAATCATAGGCCCTGGGCTTTTCCTGCACAGGCGCGCTGCCGCCCGAACCGCCAGGCGAGCCGCTCGGAGCACTACCGCCACAGCCGGCCACTGTACACGCCAGCACGGCCGAAAGCGTCACGGTGGGAATTCCTAACAGCAGTTTCTTTGTCATGGGCCTCATCATTCTCACCGCTCCTTTCGGCTTGCAGCTCATCCATTGCCCGAGTCCCAAGTCGACCCCGTGGCATCGGCTTCCACTATGAGCGTATGACGAAACACGGCGCCGGCGAAGTGACCCGTGGCCCAAATAACGACCCACCAGCGTTCCTTAGGGGGTGCGGACAGAAAGTTGGACCGCGGGGCGGTCCGGACTGGAGGTTCGCAT
>CALLFD010000026.1 GCA_937997605.1 uncultured Collinsella sp.
ATCTACACTCGAAGTGACACTCTTTCCCTACACGACGCTCTTCCGATCTTCATGAGTTCGTATAATTGTCAGAACAAGCCAATGGTATAACGCCTTCATATACTCGCGACACCTACGCCAAGGCACCCGGAAACCGGGTGCCTTTTTCGATATTTACCCCGTTCAGCGAATAGGTTTTTCCACCGCGGGTAGAACTCTGGATATTGGGGGCGTATCCCCTCATATCGATTGAAGACCCGAAATCGCATTTGTGGAAAAGGAAATCGAAATGTCCGTAAATGTAAGTGGCCTGTATGGCCTTGAAGATAGGTTGGAGAGGGTTGCCGACGAGCTGCGCAAGCGCAACGAGATTGAGGCTCAGAAGCTCGAGCTGCTGAAGCAGATTGAGAGGAATCTGGTCAATAAGGATAGGGGGTAGACCCATGACTGTTTCCGAATATTGTCGCCACGAGGCCAAGTGGCGCGATCTCGTCATCATCCGCAAAGGCGGCTGGGTGACGTGCTCGGCCTATATCGACCACGAGGATTTATTTCGCCTGCCGCTCGATATAGCCGAGGCTGAGGTTATCCGCGCAAAGCGCAGCTATATTGACATTGAAACTCACGGGAGCGGCGCATGGGACGTCCCGTGCACCTATCTCGATATCAAATAGGGAAGTGCTCTGGGTGGATCAAGACGAGATTGCAGTCATCATTCCCTGCTTCAACGAGGCCCAGACCATCGGCAAGGTGGTCGATGATTTCCATCGCGAACTGCCCGAGGCGACAGTCTATGTATATGACAACGCTTCAACCGATGCGACCGCCGCGATTGCGATGAAGCACGGGGCGACCGTCCGCCATGAGCCGCGCCGCGGCAAGGGGAATGTCTGCCGCCAGATGTTCCGGGATATCGATGCCGCCTGCTACCTCATGGTGGACGGGGACGATACCTATCCGGCTGAGGCGGCAAAGGGCCTATGCGCCCCGATTATCGACAAAAAGGCCGACATGGTGGTTGGCGACAGGCTCTCCAACGGGACATACGCCAGGGCGAACAGGCGTGCATTCCATGGCCTCGGCAATAATTTGGTTCGCGCCATGATCAAGTGGATTTACGGCTACGAATACGCTGACGTCATGACGGGTTACCGCGCCATGTCCAAGCCCTTCGTGAAGACGTTTCCCGTCCTTTCCGAGGGCTTCCAGATTGAGACCGAGCTATCCATATACGCCGTCGACCGTCGTTGGCGCATCGCCGACGTCCCGGTGGGGTACCGCGACCGTCCCGAGGGTTCCGAGTCCAAACTCAACACCGTGAGCGACGGCATTAAAGTCGTTGCGATGATTGGCACGCTGTTCAAGGACTACCGCC
>CALLFD010000027.1 GCA_937997605.1 uncultured Collinsella sp.
CTTTATGGAAAACCAGGTGGGCTGGCACGGCAAGGCACCCAACGATGAACAGTTTGAGCAGGCCATGGCCGAGCTCGCAGCAGCAGGGGAGGAGCTCTAATGGCAGACGTCAAGAAAGTCGCTACGCGCGTTAGCTATGGCGAGGCACTTGTCGAGCTGGGCAATGAGCGCGATGACTTTGTGGTTCTCGATGCCGACCTGGCCGCCGCCACGCAGACCGGTAAGTTTAAGGCTGCGCACCCTGAGCGCTTCTACGACGCCGGCATTGCCGAGAGCAACCTGATGGGTCTTGCCGCCGGCATCGCGACCACGGGCCGCGTTGCTTTTGCGAGCACCTTTGCGATGTTTGCCGCCGGTCGCGCCTACGAGCAGGTCCGCAATTCCATCGGCTACCCGCACCTCAACGTCAAGATTGGCGCTACTCATGCCGGCATTTCGGTGGGCGAGGACGGCGCCACGCACCAGTGCTGCGAGGATATCGCACTCATGCGCACGATTCCGGGTATGACGGTGGTCGTTCCCGCCGACGACGTCGAGGCTCGTGCCTGTGTGCGCGCCGCCTATGAGTTTGAGGGCCCGGTTTACATGCGCTTCGGCCGCCTGGCAACACCGGTCATCAACGACTGCGAGGACTATGAGTTCAAGATTGGTCGCGGCGTGGTCGTGCGCGAGGGGTCCGATGTGACCATCATCGCTTGTGGCCTTATGGTCGCCGAGGCGCTTGAGGCTGCCGAGGCGCTCGCTGCCGATGGCATCGATGCCGAGGTCATCAACATGCATACGATCAAGCCGCTCGACGAACGCCTGGTTGTAGCCAGCGCCAAGAAGACCGGTCGCGTGGTCACTGCCGAGGAGCATTCGATTATCGGCGGTCTTGGCGAGGCCGTTGCCTCGGTGCTCGCAGAGCAGTATCCGGTGCCGATGCGTCGCGTCGGCGTGCGCGATGTGTATGGCGAGTCCGGCCCTGCGGTCGATTTGCTGCACAAGTACGGTTTGGACGCCGACGGCATCGAAGCTGCGGTCAGGTCTGTGTTGTAAGGAAGGTTTCCATGGGATTTGTATCTGCCAACCAAGTGACGATAGGGTATACCGCCGCCTCGCGCGAGGATGCCCTGCATTATTTGTCCGATCAGGCCGTCGAGCTCGGCTTTGCTGACGACGCATCTGCCGTAGAGACTGCCTTCATGGCTCGCGAGAACGAGGCCGAGACTGGCCTTGTCGCCGGTTTTGCCGTTCCACATGCCAAAAGCGATGCTATCCACACGCCGGGCGTTGCCGTGCTTAAGCTGGTCGAGCCCGTTGAATGGCCGAGCTTCGATGGTGTGCCCGTCGATGTTGCGCTCGCGCTGTACGTGCCTGCCGGCGAGGCAGGAACCACGCACCTGCGCTTGCTCTCCAAGGCTGCCGTGATGCTGATGGACGCCGGCTTCCGTGACAAGGTGCGCGCGAGCACCGATCCCGTTGAGATTGCGGAGCTCATTAATAGCGGACTCGAAGACTAGAACGGTCATCCCGCTCAATCAATCGATCCTTCTCCAAGGAAAAGGGCCGCGACGCCATATAGGTGTCGCGGCCCTGTTCGCGTTTCCCAAGATAAAACCTGCCGAAATAAACCCGTCCCATTTTGGCAGGTTAATCGGGGACTATTTCACCGCAACTTAGGGCACGGTTAGGAAGTGTGCACCTTAAAGAGCGGAGCCCATGATTAGAGAGGTCGCACTCGTCTCTCTAAATGTCTCTCTAAAGAGAAGGTTGGTTAGAGAGATAGCATTAGGCAATCTAGCAGCGAATTCGATACATCTCTCTTAATGTCTCTCTAAAACAAGGCGCTTATCTCTCTAAAGTTAGAGAGATAAGCGCCTTGTTTTAGAGAGACGGAATGCCACAATTCGTCCGTCCGCTACCATCTGCCAAAAATGGCGGATAAAGGGCTCATCGAAGTAATGGGTTCATCGACGAGCCGCAACCGCCG
>CALLFD010000028.1 GCA_937997605.1 uncultured Collinsella sp.
GCGGAAAGCTCCATCATCCGTGAGATTTTTAGCTATGGCCTTGAGCGCAAGGCGCAGATCGGTGCGGAAAACGTATTCGATTTTTCGCTGGGCAATCCGAGCGTTCCGGCACCCGCTGCTGTGGCTGAGTCGATTAAGAAGGCCCTGGAGCTGCCGAGCGACCAGCTGCACGGCTACACGCCCGCACCGGGCCTGCCGCAATGTCGTGCCGCTGTGGCCGAATCGCTCAACCGCCGCTTTGGCACGAGCTATGAGGGCAAAGACGTATTTATGACGGTGGGTGCCGCGGCTTCGCTCACCTGCACGCTCAACGCCGTTACGAACCCGGGCGACGAGGTTATTGTTATCGCCCCGTACTTTCCGGAGTATCGCGTTTGGATTGAGAAGGCCGGCTGTACGTGTGTTGAGGCGCTCGCCGATGAAGATACGTTCCAGCTGAGCGTGGACAACGTGCTCAAGGCGATCAGCGATAAGACGGCGGCCGTCATCATTGACTCTCCCAACAATCCGACCGGTGTCGTATATACATGCGACACGCTGACGCGACTGGCCAATGTTCTGCGCGAGGCCAACGCTCAGCGCGATCCCGAGAATCCGATTATGCTCATCTCGGATGAGCCGTACCGCGAGATTGTGTACGGTGCCGAGGTGCCTTGGGTGCCCTCGATCTACGAGCACACCATCGTGTGCTACTCGTATTCCAAGTCGCTGTCGCTGCCGGGCGAGCGCGTGGGATGGATCCTTGTTCCCAATACGAATCCGCAGGCTGCGCGTCTGATGCCGGCTGTTGCGGGTGCTGCCCGTACGCTAGGTTTTGTATGCGCACCGGCACTCTTCCAGCGCGTAATCATCGATTGCATCGATGAGCCGAGCGATGTCGAGGCCTATGCGCGCAACCGCACCGCGCTTACCGACGCACTAGCGGAGTACGGCTACACCTATGTTGAGCCGGATGGTGCATTCTACCTGTGGGTGAAGGCGCTGGAACCCGATGCGAATGCGTTTTGCGAGCGTGCAAAGAAGTATGAGTTGCTTGCGGTTCCCTCGGACAGCTTTGGTATGCCGGGTTGGTTCCGCCTGGGCTATTGCGTGAGTTACGAAACGATTATCAATTCGCTACCCGCTTGGAAACAGTTGGCGGATGAGTATCGTTAAAAGTAAAGCGCTCTGCCTACAATGTTTTACGTGAAACGGGGTTTGGTGTTAAGCCAGGCCCCGTTGTCATGGACGTTGTGTCTTTGGGATGGAGTGGTTTTACGACTATCGAAGGCTATGCGTACAATGAATATAAGCGACGGCCGTGCCAGATAAGGAGACCTGATGCCCTACCTGCTTTCTTGTGACATTCATACCCATACGATATTCTCTGCGCATGCATATTCGACCATTGAGGAGAATGTGTACTGGGCGGCAGAGCGTGGCCTGCAGGTGCTCGGATCTGCCGACCATCTGAGCTCTATGGTTACGGCTTGCCCCAATGACCTGCGCAGTTACCAATTCTTTATCAACCAGGATATCTGGCCGCGCATTTGGAGCGGCGTGCTGGTGCTGCGTGGTGCCGAGGCCGATATCGTTTCGCTGGACGGAAGCCTGTTTGGCGAGGACACTCCTGTCACGCTCGATATTGCCGGCGATTCGTACAGCCGTCAGCATTCACTGTTCGATTTGGTTACGCGTAATTTGGATTATTTGGTTGGAAGCGTGCATAATCCGCAGATTGCTGAAGGCGCGACGCTGGCCCAGACGACCGAGATGTATATCAACGCCTTGGAGCACCCCAAGGTGTTCATGCTGGGTCACACGGGACGCTCGGGCGTGCCGTTCGATATCGACGAGGTGCTGTTGGCGGCTAAGGCCAAGCACAAGATTATTGAGATCAACAACCATAGTCTTGAACACGGTATCGACACTGAGCATTGGGCCGCATGCCGCAAGATCGCCGAGCGCTGCGCCGAGCTGGGCGTGGGCATTGGCGTGTCGACCGATGCCCACATTGGCATGGCCATTGGCAAGCTCGATCACGCGCGCAAGATGC
>CALLFD010000029.1 GCA_937997605.1 uncultured Collinsella sp.
CCCAATGACTAGTCGATTAGGAGTATCATCATCTGCGCAAATAAGCACGAAAGAGCATATTAGAGATTGAGAGCGTATGGCTGACACCGTATCTAAGCACATTGACATGACCACCGGATCGCTGTGGCGCAATATTCCCCTGTTCGCCTTCCCCGTAGCCGCCACGAGCATCTTGGAGCAGCTGTCAAACCTCATCGCCACGGTCATCATCGGTAATTTCTCGGGCGACCAGGGAACCCTCGCCATGGCGGCGGTCGGCTCCAATGTTCCGCTTACCAGCCTTATGCTCAACCTGTTTATTGGCATGTCGCTTGGCTCCAACGTGGTCATTGCCAATGCTATCGGCCGCAACGATCAGAACATGGTCAAACGCGCCGTCCATACCTCGATTTTAATGGCACTCGTGGGCTTCGTCGTCATCGCGCTGGGCGAGATCTTTGCCGAGCCCATGCTCGCCGCCCTCAACGTTCCCGCCGAAACCATGCCGCTCGCCTCACTCTACCTGCGCGTCTTTTTGCTCAGCATGCCCTCGATTTTGCTCTACAACTTTGAGGCCGCGATCTTCCGCTCCGTCGGCATCACCCGCATGCCGCTGCAGGCGCTTGCCGTGTCCACCGTCCTCAACATTGGCCTGGACCTCATCTTTGTCCCCGTACTCCACTGGGGCGTCGCGGGCGTCGCCATCGCCACCGCCATCGCCTACACCGTCAGCGCCGCCACGCTCTTTATCCGCCTGCTCAAGACCGACTCCGTCGTCCGCGTCACCCCACGCGACCTGGCTATCGACCCCGTCGCCCTCAAGCGCATCGTCAAGATCGGTCTGCCCGCCGGCATCCAAAGCGCCGTCTTTGCCGTCGCCAACATCATCATCCAGTCTGCCATCAACAGTCTGGGCACCGAGGTCATGGCCGCATCGAGCGCCGCCATGAGCCTGGAGTACGTGTGCTACAACCTGCTCAACAGCTTTAGCCAGGCGTGCACCACCTTTGTGGGACAAAACCACGGTGCCCGCCAGATCGACCGCTGCACCAAAACGCTCAAGGTCTGCCTGGTCGAAGGCGGTATCGTCGCGCTCACCACAATTATCGTTATTGTCGGCCTGGGGCGTGAGATCTTGTCGCTGTTCAACAGCGACCCCAACATCGTCTCGATCGGCTATATCCGCGTGTGCTCGATCTTCCCGGCGTACGCCTTTAGCATGTTCTACGAAAACATGTCAGGCTACCTGCGCGGCTTTGGTATCTCGCTCACACCCGCCCTCATCACCATGATCTGCGTCTGCGGCATCCGCTTCTATTGGGTGTTCTGCGTGTTCCCGCACTTCCGCACCTTTGCGAACATCATGATGGTCTACCCCATCAGCCTGGGCACCACGGCGTTCTTTATGGTCGTAGCGGTACTACTTTGCCACCCGGCACGCACCTATCGCGCCACCCAAGCCAAAGCGACAGCCCGCTAAACACCGCACCCAACGCTACGCCAGTCATTAATTGACAATATGCGAGCTCATATAGTCGATAAAGCGCCTCGTGGCGATAGGCATGGTGTCCCAGCTGCGCCAGGCCGCCACCACGTCGCGCGAGGGGGCATGCACGATGGGCCGCACACGAATATCGGCTCGCATGCCCTCCACAGTACGACGGTAGAGCATGCTCACGCCTAGGCCCTCCTCCACCATCGCCATGATGGTGTAGTCGTCGGTCACCTCACTCGTCACATGCGGCGACAGGCCATGCGCAGCAAATGCATCGAGCACCAGGCTCTGTTCGCCCTCATCCAGCAGCACAAACGGCTCGGACGCCAGGTCGGCGAGTGTCACCTTTTCCTTTGCCGTCAGTGGATGCGCGGCCGGCAATAATGCTACCAACTCGTCGTGATAGACCACGCGCTTCTCGAGACCAGCGGTAAACCCGCGTGCCGTAAAGCAAAAGTCAACCACGCCATCGTGCACCCACTGGGCGTTGCGCGTGTAATCGCCCTGCTTGAGGGTAAAGTGTACGCCCGGATGCAGGGCCCCAAAGTCGCGGATCACGCGCGGCAACACGGTTCGACTCACGTTGGTAAACGTCGCAATGCGAATATCGGTCGACGAAAGCCCCAGCAGCTCCTGGCGCTTGCCCTCGAGCTCGGCCTCGGCAGTCACGATCTGGCGCAGGTACGGCAGATATTGTTTACCGTCGCGCGTAAGCGTAACGCCCTGCTTTCCGCGCTCGATAAGCGTGGTACCCAGCTCGCGCTCGAGCGCCTTGACGGCCTGGCTCACCGCACTTTGCGTATAGCCCAGCTCGTCCGCCGCGCCCTTAAGACTGCCGCAATCGACCACCATACAAACAATCTGATACCGCGATGTCATCGTGCCTCCACATCAATGCAGCCGTAAAACGTTTTGTCAGCGCTTTTCGCGCCTACTTTAGCATTTCTTAATCATACTGAAGATACATTCGCTTTACTACATCCACATCTGGGAGCAGAATCCTTTGTACGAAACCGTTCTGTAACAAAAGGAGTCCCATGGATCGCAAAAAAGCAATCGCGCTCTCATTTTCCGTTCCCGTCGCATGGGGCTTTTCGTACCCTCTCATGAAGATCGGCATGGACAGCATGAACGCCACGAGCATCGTCGCGCTACGCTGCATCATCGCCTTTGTGGTCTGCCTGCTGCTCTTCCACAAGCGCGCGTTCCGCATCAACCGCGACCTTATGGTTCGCGCCGCCATCATCGGCGCCATCATGGCAACCGAGCTCACCTGCATGTGCCTGGGCTCCAGCCTCACCTCTGCCTCCACTGCCGGCTTTTTGCAGAGCCTGACGGTCGTGATCGTGCCGTTTGCCAACGCCGCCCTGCTGCGCCGCGCCCCCGAGCGCAAAGTGCTCATCGGCACCGCCATCGTCACCTGCGGCATATTGCTGCTCTCGGGCACCGACTTCACCAGCCTGAATCCGGGCGCGCTCATCATGCTGCTCTCCGCTTTTATCTATGCCGGCCACATTATCGTAGCCAAGCGCTTTGTCGAAGATGTCGACCCGCTGTCCCTGGGCGTTTGGCAGCTGGGCTTTGGCGGCCTGTTCTCGGGCATTGCCGCATGCGTCTTTGGCGGTTTCACACTTCCCAGTACGCCCAGCGAGATCGTGGTCGTCGTTGCCCTCGCGCTCATCTGCTCTGCCTACGGTTTTATCACCCAGACGCTCGTGCAGCCCCACGTGCCCGCCGAGACCACCGGCTTCGCCTTCTCGCTCGAGCCAGTCTGCTCCGCCGTCTTCTCGTTCTTCCTGGTCGGCGAGGTCCTGAGCCCCATCGCCTTCTTTGGCGCCGCCCTCATCCTCACCGGCGTCATGGTGGCAACCGTCGAGCTTCCGCGCCTCCGCGCACATGGACAGGCTCGCATGGCAGGAGCGCCCGAGCACGTCTCGTAGACCCCGCTCTTCATACAGCCGCGGCATAAAGGCAACCGGTGCGCCTTTACAATAGATGTCAACAGAGCATCTGACGTAAAGGAGCCCCATGGACGCCGCGACCCGCGACCGCAACATAGCAACTTGGTTGGGCGATGCACCGCAGCCGGTACGTGACACTACGAACCAGCTGCTCGAGCGCATCGCCCTTTTGCGTGCCGAGCAAACCATCTACCCGGCACAAGACGACATCCTCAATGCCCTCGCCTACACGCCGGCCGACCAGGTCAAGGTTGTCATCTTGGGTCAAGACCCCTATCACGGACCCAACCAGGCCATGGGGCTGTCGTTCTCGGTCCCCGCGACGCAAACCAAGTTGCCGCCGAGCCTGCGCAACATCTATAAGGAACTCAAAGCCGATCTGGGTTGCCCCATTCCCGCCACGGGAGACCTAACCCCATGGGCACAACAGGGCGTCCTGCTCCTCAACACTACGCTCACCGTGCGCGAGCATGCCGCCAACTCGCACGCCAAACTAGGCTGGAGCACGCTCACCGACTACGTTATCGAACGCTGCTGCCAGCTGCCCCAACCGGTAGTCTTTTTGGCATGGGGTCGCTTTGCCCAGCAGATGGTCGAAGGCAAGCTCGTCGCAACTGGTGCGGGCAGGGCAACCGGCAAGTTCTGCCTGGCATCTACGCACCCCTCGCCGCTTTCGGCCAACCGTGCCACGGCAGAACTCCCCGCCTTTATGGGATCGCGCCCCTTCTCGGCAGCCAATCGGCTACTCGAGCAGCACGGCTCGACCCCCGTCAACTGGACTTGCCTCGGCTAAAAATCGATACATCAAAAACGCGCCCGACGGCAATCTTGCCATCGGGCGCGTTTTGCTACTCGGGCCAGATAAACTGGGTGCGGCCGGCCTCGCCGCCATCGATCAACAGGCTCTGCCCGGTCATAAACCGGTTGGTCACGCCCACAAAGTAGATCCACTCGGCGACCTCTTGGGCAGTGGCCCAGCGTTTAAGCGGCGTGAGCTCCATAATCTGGCTCCACAGGTGTTCGTCTTCCATCACGCAACGGTTGAGCGGCGTGATAACGCCACCCGGGTCCACACTGTTGGCGATGGCCTGCGGCGCCAGACGGTTTGCAAGGTTCTTGGTGTAGGCGATAACGCCGCCCTTGCTGGCGGCATAGGCGGGAAACTCCGATCCCGTATGCCCACTCGCGGACCCCACATTGACCACGGATTTGATAGCCGGAGCCGGCTTGGCGGCAAGCCCCTCCCCCACAAAGGCGTAGCGCTCGGTCACGTTGATGGTGCCGCACAGGTTGGCGGCGATGTCGTCGGCCGAATCCTGCGTACCGGCAACGTTCACGATCACCTGGGGTTCAAGGTCGCCTGGAAACGAGTCCGGCTCGCGGACATCAACGATCAGATGGCGGTAGCGCTCGTGTTCGATCGCCGCCGGCAGCAGATCAAAGCCCACGACCTCGTGGCCCCCGTCCAAAAAGCGCTGCACGCACGCGGCTCCGATACCACCCGAAGCGCCCGTGATCAAAACCCGCATACTTGCTCCTTAGGCGGTTGCGTGGCGCTCGAGGTACTCGGAGCCCACATTCTCGCGCTCCCAGCCGCGCACGACCTTGTAGCCCACGGGGCTCAGGAAGACCTCGCACAGCAGCTCGGCGACAGCGCCGGTCAGCGAGCACATAAGGACTTGCACCCAGGTCCAACCAAAGAACGTGTGGCTCACCACAATGGCAAAGACCAGGTTGTCGATAAACTGGCCAACACCCGTGGACACATAGGAACGGAAGGCAAAGCTCGCAAAGTTATTCTTCTTGAGCATACGGCCAAGCGACTGGTTGAGCGTGGAGTTAACCACGGCAGAGACGAGCATTGCCAGCGAAGAGCCCAGCACCACGTACCAGGTGCCGCCGATGGTGGCGTTAAGGGCGGTGTTGACCTCGATCATGCCCGTGTCGTAGTAGGCGCCCCACATGCCGGGCGTGAGCGAGCATGCCCAAAAGCACAGGCTCACGGCAAGGTTGACCGCCAGTGCGAGGATAGAGATCTTGATGGATGCCTTGGCGCCAAAGCGCTTACAGATCATGTCCTGGCACAAAAACGAAACCCAGCTCACCACAAAGCCACAGTCGAGCGCCAGATACGGCAGGCTGATAAGCTCTTTGTTGGCCAGCAGGTTCATCATGATGACGCTCACGAAAAACAGCGAAACCGTTGCCGCGGGAATGCTCCGCAACAGGACCTTATAGTCCTCCATGACCTTCTTGATCATTATGTACTCCTTTGGTTTTAGGTTTAACGAGCAGGATATCGGACCCGAACTGCTCGGACGCCTCGGTCTTAAGACGACGGTGGGTATGATAGCCGCTCACACGGCATCAGGCAAGCAACCGGCGCGGCAGCCCCGCAGGGCCACCGCGCCGATGCGCTAAAACGCTACGTTGCCAAACTCCGACAGGATAAGGTCGGGGTTGTGGTCAGTTGCCCAATCCACGTTCCACGGGCTCGTGAACAGCAGCAGTTTGCCGCCGCGCATGTCCTCGACGCGCAGCGTGTCGCGCGTGAGCGAAAGGCCCGGGATATCGATAGTGTCGGGGTCGTTCTGGATCCAGCGGATGTCCGTATAGGGCAGCGGCTGGCGACGAACCTCAACACGGTACTCAGCCTTGAGGCGGCGCTCGAGCACCTCAAACTGCAGCACGCCGACCACGCCCACGATGACACTCTCCATGCCGGCGCCCAGCTCGCGGAAGATCTGGATGGCGCCCTCCTGGGCAAGCTCCTCCATACCCTTGACGAACTGCTTGCGTTTGAGCGTATCGACCTGCGTAATGCGAGCGAACATCTCGGGGGCAAACGTCGGGATCTGCGGATACTGCACGTGGCGCTTGCCAGAGCACACGGTGTCGCCGATGCTAAAGATACCCGGATCGAACAGGCCCACGATATCGCCCGCGTACGCCTCGTCAACAATCGCGCGGTCATCGGCCATCATCGAGGTGCCCGTGGCCAGCTTGAGTTTACGGTTGCCCTGCATGTGGAAGGCATCCATGCCACGCTCGAACTTGCCCGAGCAAATGCGCACAAAGGCGATGCGGTCTCGGTGGTTCTTGTCCATATTGGCCTGGATCTTAAACACAAAGCCGCTAAAGTCGTCACGGCAGGGATCGACCGGCTCGCTGGTGAGCGTATCGGTATAGGCACGCGGCGTCGGGGCCAGACGCAGGAACTCCTTGAGGAAGGGCTCCACGCCAAAGT
>CALLFD010000030.1 GCA_937997605.1 uncultured Collinsella sp.
TCGGGCTGCTCAATTTCCGACGCTCTTTTTGCTCAAATCCTCTTGACGAAACACACTCTGCTTCGGGGCGAGGCCGAAGTAGGCCGTCACCTGCCTGCCGGAGCGGAACCTCGAGAAGTCGCCGACCTCGGACGCGAAGGCGGCGGCGAGCGCGAAGCCGCACCCCTTGATTGACTGGAGCGCCTCGACCTCCGCCGAGAGGGGGCCCGCCGCGACGGCGGCCCTGTACTCGGCGAGGAGGTCGTCGCGCGTCTCGGCGGCCGCCTCGACCTCGTTCCTCAGCGCCGCAAGCGCCCGGATGCCGCCGTCGTCGGCGGGCCGGACCTTGTCGAGCCACCTGAGGAAGTCGTACGTCCAGTACCTCCGGGGGTTTCCGGCCGGCGTCGTGCCGCCGTAGGCGTAGCCCCGGCGGGCCAGGAACGCCAGGAGCCGCTGCTTCGCCGCCGCGAGCCTCGCGGTCGCCGCGTCGTGGGCCCCGGCGAGGTCCCTGAGCCCCTCGATCTCGGGGGACGGCACCCATACCGGGGTGACGTCGTGCGACAGTATCGCCTTGGCCATCCTGGCCGCGTCGTTGCGGTCGTTCTTGGACGAGAGGTCGGCCGCCGACCTCGGGACCTTGGAGACGGCCGCGACGACGCAGTCGACGCCGAGCCCGGAGAGCTCCCTCTGCGGGGCGAAGCCGAGGTAGCCGCTCTCGTAGGCGGCGAGCGACGGGCCGGGGAAGCCCGACATCCACTCCGCGACCTCGCCCCAGGGGTTGCCGCGGAACCTCCTCGTCACGGCCTCGCCCGTCTCCGCGTCGAGCGCGCAGACGGTGGTGGACCTGAGGTGTACGTCCATTCCGAAGGCGGTAGAATATCTAGGCACGGGAGCCTCCCAACCTCGTTGCCGCGCGGCTGCGCCTCTGGCACTTCAACAACATTGTCGCAGCCCCGACCCGCGGTCACGAGCGGGGGCTCCTGTCGTTTCCGTGCCCCTGGATTGGGTCATAGTGTCTGACTTATGCTCAACCAGCGACGCTTTCGTGGTCCAAACTAGTCATCGGGGACGTTCTTGTTTGACTAGTCGTTTAAGAACGTCCCCAATGACTAGTCGGATTGATAATTTGTGCGGGTTGTGGTTTTGTGACCTGCTGAAATTTAGGATACTGTACATCTGTACGCTAACTCATCTTCGTAGTATATTGCTACCCGCAAAACTCAGCACCATTGTGCCGTGAGGCACTAAAGCGCCTCCGTACAATGGTTGTCGATAGTACGATTCGATTCAACGACAGGATGGATGGTCCAAGCGTGAGTCTCGGCAGCAAACTATCCAACGCAAAGGTATCCTTTGCGATCTTTAAGCGTGACATCAAGCGATTGCTCGTGAACCCCGTCGCCTTGGTGGTTACCCTTGGCGTGTGTGTTATTCCCTCGCTGTATGCCTGGTACAACATCGTGGCAAACTGGGATCCGTACGGAAACACCCAGGGTATTAAGATTGCCATCGCTAACAACGATCAGGGAACCCAAAACGACATGGTGGGCGAGCTCAACGCGGGCGACAAGGTCGTCGATCAGCTCAAGGAAAACGATCAGCTGGGCTGGACCTTCGTCGACTCGGCGGCCGATGCCAAAGAGGGCGTCGAGAGCGGTGAGTACTATGCGGCCATCGTGATCCCCAAGAACTTCTCCGATAATCTTGTCTCGATGCTCGATGGCAATTACCGCCAGCCCAAGCTTACGTATTACGTTAATGAGAAGAAGAGCGCCATTGCGCCCAAGGTGACCGATACCGGCGCCAATACTATCGAGGAGCAGATCAATTCGGAGTTTGTCTCCACGGTGGGCGAGACCGTAGCGGGCATCGCCAAGGATGCCGGTATCGATTTTAAGGATAAGACCGCCCAGGTTCAGGATTCGCTGACGAGTTCGGTGTCCGAGGCATCCGGTACCTTGAGCGAGGTTCGCGATTCGATCAACGACATGAATACCGCTATCGACAAAACGAGCGGCGCTATCGCCTCGGCGGATGGGGCGCTGGCCGGTTTGCAGGGTCAGACGCCTTCGCTGACTCAAGCGATCTCCCAAGGCAACGACCTGTTGGGCGAAGCACGCACCACCGCGGGCAAATCGATCACCTCGCTCTCAAAGGCGCTTTCGGAGGGAAGTACTGCACTGTCCAAGACGTCGGCTTCGGCGAACGCTGCGGTCGGAAAGATGACGGGCGCCTTGACGTCTACGACCACTCGCATCGACAACTCGCTCGAATCGCTTCAAACGACAATTGACCACAACAACGCGCTGATCGACCGCCTGCAGAAGTTGGCGGACAGCGTGCCGACGGGTTCGGAGGAAATCAACGCGCTCATCGCGTCGACGATCGATGCGCTTCGAGGACAAAACGAAAGCCTCCAAGCCGTCAAGGACAATCTCTCGGCGCAGTCGAGTGCTATTGCGAATGACGCTTCGGCCGTTTCGAGCGCCAGTGACGCTATCAATACTGCAATTCAGACCGGTACGGCCAACATCAGCCAGGCTCAGACGGATCTTGGTCAAAATGCGCTGCCGAAGGCTTCCAGCGCGCTCGACTCTTTCTCGGTTGTATCGGGCGACCTAACCGGTATCGTGTCGGGCCTCACGCCTACAATCGCCAATGCGCGCGGTACGCTATCGCAGCTCGATGCCACGCTCAAGCAGGCCAAGACCACGCTGTCCCAGACCGATGCCTCACTTGCCAAGGTTCAGGACAAACTTGCGACCGCTGCCAACGACATCGCGGCACTGCAGACCTCTGAGTCCATGGGCGAGCTGTCTGATCTGATGGGCGTCGATGTCAATGACGTGGCAGATTTCATGGCATCTCCGGTTGAGTTGACGTCCAAGTCGATCTATCCGGTCAAGAGCTTTGGTTCGGGCATCGCTCCCTTTTACACTAATCTGGCGCTTTGGGTGGGCGGTTACGTACTCATCGCCATCTACAAGCTCGAGGTCGATCGCGAGGGCATTGGCAGCTTTACGGCGCGCCAGGGCTACTTCGGCCGTTGGATGCTCCTGGTGATCTTGGGTGCGCTCCAAGCCATCATCGTGACGGTGGGCGATCTGGTCATTGGCGTGCAGTGCATCAACCCGCTGCTGTTCGTGCTGGGCGGCATCGCTATCTCGTTCACGTACGTCAATATCATCTACGCGCTGTCCACTACGTTTAAGCATATCGGCAAGGCGATTGGCGTCATCCTGGTTATCGTGCAGATTCCCGGTTCGTCGGGCATGTACCCCATCGAGATGATGCCCGGCTTCTTCCAATGGCTGCATCCGCTGCTGCCCTTTACCTACGGCATCAATCTGCTGCGCGAGACTGTCGGCGGCATGTACTCGTTCAACTACCTGTTCAACCTGTGCATCTTGGGCGTGTTCCTTGCCATCGCACTCTTTATTGGCTTGCAGCTGCGTCCGCTGCTGCTCAACCTCAATCTGCTCTTTGATAAACAGCTTTCCACGACCGGTCTGATGATTTGCGAGTCCAACGACCTGCCGCGCCAGCGCTATTCGCTGCGTACGGCCATGCGCGTCATGCTCGATTCCGATTCGTATCGCCGTGAGCTGCTCGAACATGCAGTGGCTTTTGAGCATCGTTACCCGTACTACATCAAAGGCGGCTTTGCTGCCGTGGTGGGCGTTCAGGTCCTGCTCTTTGTCCTGTCGACGGTTCTCGATATCGACAATAACGGCAAGATCATCCTGCTTGTCATTTGGATCATCTCGGTTATTGCCATCTGCGGCTGGCTTATCAATATCGAGTACATCCGCTCGAGCCTCAACACCCAGATGCGCATCTCGGCGCTTTCGGACGAGGACCTGCGCCGCGAGATGCGCGAGCACACAGCGGCGATCCCTGCCGCCCGTCGTATGTTTGGCCTGAATGCCAGCGAGCGAGGCTCTAAATCCAAGGATCAGGCTGCCGACCAGTCCATTCGCAACAATATGCACCATGTGCCCGCGAACGGGGACGACACATTTGTGATGAATGAGGATGGCGCCCCGCTTGGCAAGCACTCAAAAGGAGGTGAGGCATAAATGAAGAACATCCTGCATCTGTTTAAGCGCGATGTCCAAAACGTGTCTCGCTCCGTAATCGGCTTGGTTGTCGTGATGGGCCTCATTATCGTACCGTGCCTGTACGCGTGGTTTAACATCGCCGGCAGCTGGGATCCGTACGGCAACACCGGCAATCTTAAGATCGCCGTGGTCAACACCGATGAGGGTTACGAGAGCGATCTGATCCCCGTCGAGGTCAACGTGGGCGAAAACGTGACCGCCACCCTGCGCGGCAACGAGAACTTCGACTGGGTTGTGCTCAACGATCGAGAAAAGGCCATCGAGGGCGTCAAATCGGGCGCATACTATGCGGCTGTCGTTATCCCTAAGACGTTTAGTGCCGATATGATGACGCTCTTTTCGACCGACGTTAAGCATGCCGATATCGAGTTTTACGAGAATCAGAAGGCCAACGCCATCGCGCAGATCGTGACCGAGAAGGGTTCGAGCGCCGTTCAGAACCAGGTTAACGAATCTTTTACCGAGACCATTACGAGCATCGGTCTTAAGACGGTGTCCAGCCTGCTCGATTACATGAGCACCGACCAGGTCAGCAACTTTATCGCCAACCTGTCCTCGACGCTCGGCGATTCGATTGAGGACCTGCGAGACGTTCAGGCCAGCGCAACATCGCTTGCGGGCATTTTGAGCTCCACGTCCGATTCGCTGACGTCGGCGAGCGGTATGCTCCAGCAGACGGGTACGGTCGATGAGTCGACCAAGCAGTTGATGGAGCACGCCAAGAGCGGCATCAATGATTCCAAGGAAGCGCTCAAGGCCGCCAACGATGCCGTTGACGCGGCGATTGACGGAAGCGCGGGCTCGTTCGACAACGTGTCCGCCGAGCTCGCGAAGGCGTTCGATGCCGCGAACCAGCATGTCGATCTGACGGTGTCTCAGCTCAACGATGCCGCGGCGGCGCTCAATACACGTGCCGACGATATCGACGCCACGGCCGACCAGCTCCGCGGCTTTGCCGAGCAGGTCAGTGACGAAAAGCTCCAGGAGAGCCTTAAATCTGTGGCAACATCGCTGGGCAGGATCGCGGTGGAGTATCGCAACAACGCCAAGGACCTGACGGCAACTGCTAAGTCCCTTTCTGACAGCATGGCAGAGGTCAACAGCACGCGTGCCGAGGTCGATCAGGCCATCGCCGATGCCAAGGCGGGCATTTCGGGCGCCAAGTCCGACTACGATTCCACGTTCTCGGTTAAGGCCAAGGAGCTCAAGAAGACGGTTTCGGGCATCCTGGACTCGCTCGATGGCATCTCGGGCGATCTGGATAGCGCCGTAGACGGCCTGACCGACGCATCCGGTTCGCTGGCAAAGGGCCTCTCCAAGGCTGCAAAGCTGGTCAACAAGGCTTCCGATCAGCTGGGCGAGGCGTCGGACAAGATCAGCGCGTTTAAGGACGAGCTCGATGGCGCCCTGATGTCGGACGACCTTGCCACGATCAAGACGATGATTGGCAACGATCCCGAGGGTTTGGCCGTGTCGCTTTCCGGCCCCGTCGCGCTCGATCGCAAGCCGGTCTATCCGATTCGTAACTACGGTTCGGCCATGGCACCGTTCTACACGATTCTGTCGCTATGGGTCGGCTCGATCGTGCTGGCGGCCATGATGAAGGTCTCGGTTGACGATGAGCTCATCAACGAGCTCATCCCCGTGCGCCTGCACGAGATCTACCTGGGCCGCTACCTGTTCTTTGGCGGTCTGGCCCTGCTGCAGGCAACGCTCGTGTGCGCGGGCGACATCCTGTTCTTTGGCATCCAGTGCGACAATCCGTTGCAGTTTGTGCTGGCGGGCTGGGTCGCGAGTCTCGTGTTCTCCAATATCGTCTACACGCTTACGGTTTCGTTTGGCGATATCGGCAAGGCGCTCGCCGTCGTGTTGCTGGTCATGCAGGTCGGCGGTTCGGGCGGTACGTTCCCCATCGAGATGACGGGCCCTGTGTTCCAGGCGATCTATCCGTTCCTGCCGTTCACCCACGGCATCAACGCCATGCATGCCGCCATGGCCGGTGCCTACCATATGGAGTACTGGATTGAGCTGGGCATTCTGGCGAGCTATCTGATTCCGTCGCTGGCACTGGGCGTCGTCTTCCGCCGCCCGGTCATCAAAGCCAACGACTGGATCATCGAAAAGCTGGAGTCAACCAAATTGATTTAATACAGCAACGTAAACGCCGTCGGAACATCGAGGTCTTCCAACCCGATGCTTTAGCGTAGTGAATTGCACGAGCTGCTTGGTTGTTGCTACAGTAGCGGGGCGTGCCGGGGGTCCGGTGCGCCCTGTTTTTATTTGACCATGAGGCGGCGCGCAGCCATACGCGTGCGGACACCACGCCCAGATTGAGTGCGAGGATGTTCCATGGCCCAATACGCTGCCAACGAAATCGAAAACATGCCTGATAGCCCTGTGGCCCGTGAGGATTTGGGCGCGGGCGGTATTCCCCGGGGTGCCGGCGCACGCTCGCCGCTGTTCTGGAAAGTTCTGCTACTTTCGGTGGCGGTCATCTGGGGCTACTCCTTTACCACTATGAAGGGCGCGCTCGACACCATTCCGGTGTTCGAGCTGGTCTACGTTCGCTTTCTCCCGGCATCACTGGTTATGTTTGCCATTTTCCATAAGCGCATCATCGCTCATTTCAATGCCCGCAACCTAATCGTCGGGCTTGGCATGGGCGCGCTCATGTGGGGTGCCTACGGTTTGCAGACGATCGGCCTGGCACAGACCACCGCAGGCAAAAGTGCGTTTTTGACGGGCACGTACTGCATCTTGGTTCCGTTTGCGAGCTACGTCCTAAGCGGCGAAAAGCTTACCCGTTACAACTTAGGCGCCGCGTTGCTGTGCCTGGCGGGCATTGGCTTGGTGGCGCTCGATAGCGTCGAGTTCAATGCCGGCGATGTCATTACGCTGGGCGGCGCGATCTTCTTCGCCATTCAGATGGCGGTGACCGCCAAGTACGGTCGCAAGATGGACATCAACGTCATCACGTTTTGGATGTTTGTGGGCAATGGCGTCTTGAGCCTGATCTCGTCGCTGTTGTTCGAGACCCAAGCGCCCTCGTCTGTATGGACGCCGAGCTTTATCTGCGTAATGGCCTTTCTCTCGGTGGGCTGCACGTGCGTGGCGCTACTCATCCAAAACGTCGGCTTGGCGCACGTCCCGGCCTCGACGGGCTCACTGCTGCTTTCGATGGAGTCGCCATCGGGCGTGTTGTTTTCGGTGCTGCTGATGGGGGAGGCGCTCACCTCGCGCCTGCTTGCCGGCTTCGCGCTCATCTTCCTGTCGATTATCTTGAGCGAGACGCATTTCGATTTCTTGCGCCGAAAATCACACCCGCAATTGTAAACAACTTGTTGCGCCGCCCTCCCAGGGCGGCATTTTTTATGTCATGCCCTTACAGTTGTGCCTTGCACTTTATGCTATCAAAGTGCGTGCTGCAAAAACGTTACTGGAGGGCATCTATGGCACCAGCTCTGTCCGATTTTCAACCGCAACCAGCGCCTCAGGCTACCACAGCGGCGCAGACCGCTATCGGTGACGGTCTTGTCGCAGAAGCTCAGGCTTTTGC
>CALLFD010000031.1 GCA_937997605.1 uncultured Collinsella sp.
GAAAAAGGTAAAGGTGTTCCGCTTGCGAATGCGAGCCATGCTGCCGTGCATTGCGTGTGCCCGTCCAAGTGTCCAATCCGACACAGGGTGCCTGGGCTACAATGAATCTCGCTTGTAGGCGACTGACAGGAGGGTCAATGAGCAAAGCTGATCAGCAGTTTGTAGCCATGTGCCGCGATATTCTGGACCATGGCACCACCACCGAGGGTCAAAAGGTCCGACCGGTGTGGGAGGACGGCACCCCTGCCTATACCATTAAAAATTTTGGCGTTACGGCTCGCTACGACCTGCGTGAGGAGTTCCCCGCGCTCACTCTACGCCGTACGGCGCTTAAGTCTGCCATGGACGAGATCCTGTGGATCTATCAAAAGAAGTCCAATAATGTCCATGACCTCAACAGTCATATTTGGGATGAGTGGGCCGACGAGACCGGCTCCATCGGCAAGGCCTACGGGTACCAGATTGGCCAGAAGAGCCATTATGCCGAGGGCGATTTCGACCAGATGGACCGTGTGCTGTACGATCTTAAGCACACACCGTACAGTCGCCGCATCATGACCAATACGTATGTGTTTAGCGACCTGTCCGAGATGCACCTGTATCCGTGCGCCTACAGCGTGACGTATAACGTGACGCAGCGCCCGCAGGATGACAAACCGACGCTCAACATGATTCTCAACCAGCGTAGCCAGGACATTTTGGCCGCGAACAACTGGAATGTGTGCCAGTATGCCATTTTGCTGATGATGGTCGCGCAGTCGGTCGATATGATTCCCGGTGAGCTGCTGCATGTGATTGCCGATGCCCACATTTACGACCGTCATGTCGATATCGTCCGCGAGCTTATCGAGCGTCCGCAGTTTGCGGCGCCCAAGGTAACGCTTAACCCCGATGTACACGATTTCTATGCGTTTACGACCGACGACCTGATCGTGGAGGGCTACGAGCACGGCCCGCAGGTCAAGAACATTCCCATCGCGGTGTAGGTGGCGGGCATGACGTGTAAGCTTTCTGCCATCGTCGCCGTGTGTGAAGACTGGGGCATTGGCTGCGAGGGCGATATGGTCGTGTCCAATCGCGCCGACATGCGCCATTTTGTGGCGCGCACCAAAGGTTGCCCGGTCATCATGGGGCGCAAGACGCTGCTGAGTTTCCCCGGCGGGCGTCCTCTCAAGAACCGCCGCAATATCGTGCTCACCCGCGACGAGGGCTTTGCTGCCGAGGGCGTCGACGTGGTGCATAGCATCGACGAGGCGCTCGCTGCGGTTGCCGATGAGTCCGTTGCCTGGGTGATCGGTGGCGGCGAGGTGTATCGGCAGTTTCTGCCGTATTGCGCCGAGGCCGAGGTCACGCATAACCACTGCGTGCATGTCGTGGATACGTACTTTCCCGATTTGGAAGCCGATCCTGCGTGGGAGATTGCGCAGCGTAGCGGGGTCGCGACGATTGCCGCCGGTGAGGGTGACGAGGGCGTCGATTATGAGTTCGTGACGTATCGTCGCATTGAGGCGTAAAACCGATTATCCCTTCGGTATTATCGGGTTGAAATGAATGACGGGGCGGCGCATGGCGTTGCCCCGATATTTGTATAGGTGCTGCAAAGAAAGGTGCGGGCTGGCTGCTATGACTGATGCCGTTGAGGTTCTGCGAATTGATTCGCTCGAGGACGAGCGGCTCGATGCCTATGTGCGACTGACCGAGCGCGAGCTGCGCTGCGTGCTGGAGCCGCAAAAGGGCATCTTCATTGCGGAAAGTGCCAAGGTTATTGAGCGCGCGGTGCGTGCCGGATACGAGCCGGTGAGCTTTCTTTTGGGTGAACGCTGGCTCGACCAGATGATGCCGCTGTTTGAGCGCCTGGTCGTGCGCGAGGGCGCCGGCCCGGTTCCTGTGTTCGTGGCCTCCATGGAGCTCATGGAGCAGCTGACGGGCTTTAACGTGACGCGCGGTGCGCTCGCGGCGTTCCGTCGCCCGCGCCAGATTCCGGTTGATGAGTTCTTGGGCGGCGTCGTCGAGGCGGCGGGGGAGCGCCCGGTGCGCGTGTGCGTGCTCGAGGGCATTGTCGACCACACCAACGTCGGCGAGATCGGAAGAGCACACGTCTGAACTCCAGTCACAGTCTGTAATCGCGT
>CALLFD010000032.1 GCA_937997605.1 uncultured Collinsella sp.
CCGTATTTTGTTGCTATGGGGGAGGGGCTTGTCGAGAAGTTCTGTAGGACCTTTGGGCAGGTTGTGAAGGGGGTACGTTCGCGGGCGGCAGCCGACCGTCTGCTCTGCTTGATGCGGTTGATGGGCAGTCGGATGGTACTCTAATCGTGCTTCGAAACAGAAGTGACACATATGGAACGCTTCAATAAATTGTAACGTTTCAATAAACAGCTTTTTGTTTAACTGCAGCTAAAACTCTGTTACGATGCAGTCCAGGCGGGTGCCGGAATGGGACTTGGGCACGCGCGAACCTACTTGAAAGGCTACCTTATGGCTATCGAGAAGACCTTCATCATGATTAAGCCCGACGCCGTGCGCGACCGCAAGATCGGCGAGATCGTTGCTCGCATTGAGCGCAGCGGCCTTGTCATCGAGCGCATGGAGATGACCACGCTCGAGCGCGCTACCGTCGAGGAGCACTACGCCCATTTGGCCGACAAGCCCTTCTTTGGCGGTCTCTGCGACTTTATGACGAGCGGTCCGGTCGTCAAGATGGTCGTTTCCGGTCTCTCCGCTGTTGCTAAGATGCGCACCCTCATGGGCGCTACCAACCCGCTTGATGCTGCCCCTGGCACCATCCGCGGCGACTTCGCTGTCGATGTCAACGCCAACGTGATCCACGGCTCCGACTGCCTGGAGAACGCCGAGATCGAGATCAAGCGCTTCTTTGGCTAAACCAGCTTTGACTCCTTAAATCTGTTAGCGTGTGGCTTGGGCGCCGCGGAACTCCATCCGCGGCGCCCTTTTATTCCAAAATCTATGAAGGGGCCCGCTCGGTCATGAGTTCCGAGCGGGCCCCTGCTGTTAGCTTGTGGCACTGAGTGGTTTAGGCCTCGTCGACGACCTTGAGGCCGCGCGTGTGATCGATCTCGTTGAGGAGGTAAACGCGACGCTCGTGACGGCCGCCCTCAAACTCGGCGTCGAGCCACTCGTCGACGATCATCTTGGCGAGCTCGGAGCCCACGACGCGGGCGCCAAAGGCGAGCACGTTGGTATTGTTGTGCATGCGGGAGAGCTTGGCGCTGAAGGGCTCGGAGCACACAACGGCGCGTACGCCCTCGACCTTGTTGGCAGCCAGGCTAATCCCGACACCGGTGCCACAGATGAGGATGCCCAGGTCGACGTCGCCGTTGGCAACGGCCTTACCCACCTTGTAGCCGGCGATGGGGTAGTCAAAGCTCTCGGAGGTGTCGGTGCCAAAGTTCACGACCTCGCAGCCGCGCTCCTTCAGGTGCTCGGAGATGATGTTCTTGAGCTCGACGGCGGCGTGGTCGTTACCGATACCGATCTTCATGGATGGTTCCTCTCTGGTCTGTGCGGCGCAAATGCTAAAGGTGTTTACCGCGTTCGACTGCAT
>CALLFD010000033.1 GCA_937997605.1 uncultured Collinsella sp.
TCGAGATCATGAAGCAGAACGGTCGTGGCACCAAGGGCCACATCGGCTTTGCCGTTAACGACATCGATGCAGCTGAGAAGTGGTTTGCCGAGCGCGGGCTCGAGGTCAACGAGGAGTCGCGCGTGCTGCTGCCCGACGGGGGTACCAAGCTCGTGTACTTTAAGCGCGAGTTCGCCGGTTTCGCCGTGCATCTGTGCCGCGAGTAGCGCACAAGCTGCCATAGCTAGCAAAAAGGGATAGGGCCGTGTGGCCCTATCCCTTTATTTATGCCGAGGGGCTTCCTAGCGCGGCAGGCGAATCGTAAAGCGGCTGCCGACGCCCTCGACTGAGGTCACGCCAATGACGCCGCCATGGCTATCGACGATCCACTTGGCAATGGCAAGCCCCAGACCCGAGCCCTGTGCGCCGGCATCGCGTGCATTGTCGGCGCGGTAGAACCGTTCAAACGCGTGAGCTGCGGATTCCTGGTTCATGCCGATGCCCTCGTCCTCAACACTTATGTCGATCGTGTCCATGCCCGCATTAGGCGTTATGCCAAATGTGACGGTCGTTCCCGCATCCGAGTACTTGGCGGCGTTTTGCACGATCACGCGCAGAGCCTGCTTCACGAGCGCCACGTCGACGGACGCGTCGCAGCGCGGGTCGCTGACAAGCGCAGCGTCAAAGGCCAGCCGATACGTGTGCTCGGTATCGATCATCTGCGATTCCTCGCATACCTCGCCGACCAGTGCGGCCAGGTTGGTATTCGCGCGCCGCAGGACCGTGCGCCCGGCATCGCCGCGCGCCAAAAACAGCAGCTGCTCCACGAGCTCTTGCATGTGCTCGCTTTCGGCCTTGAGCGAGGCGATGGATTCCGCCAGCACGTCCGGGTCGTCTTTGCCCCAGCGGTCGAGCATGTTTACGTAACCCTGAATCACCGCGATGGGCGTGCGCAGCTCGTGGCTCGCATCGTTGACAAAGCGCATCTGCTGCAGCTTGGCCTCTTGCATCTGGCGCAGTAGGCGGTTGAGTGCAACCTCGATGCTTGCCAGGTCGGCGTCGCCGGTGGTGACGCTCGGCGAGTCGACGCTTGCGCGCTCGATGGCCTGCTCCAGTGTTTCCATCTTGCCGCCGGAGAGCTGCATGCGGCCGAGCTCGTCCACGCGCAAGGCAAGGTCGTTGAGCGGTGCCATAGTGCGGCGCACGCGACGGGCTCCGCCGAGCATGTTGAGCACGCTGATGACCTGCCAACCCACAACGACAAGGTAGAGAGGCCATAGCGCGACGAGGTCCTGCGCGAGGGGGAAAGTCTTGGTGGTACGCGCAAGCTCGACGGTATAGGTGAGCGTTGTCAGGTCAGATCGGAAGAGCGTCGTGTAGGGAAAGAGTGTCACTTCGAGTGTA
>CALLFD010000034.1 GCA_937997605.1 uncultured Collinsella sp.
TCGTTGATCTGGTCAAAGTGCTGGGCTAAAAAGCTGGTAAACGGACTGGACACGGGTTCTCGCATTCTTTCTTAGGTTGCATCGTTGCGGTGTGCAGATACCATATTGCCACATTGGAGTTGCCGGCGCGTCTGTTTTGGCGATTTGGGGAAACGGGACGCGTGCGCGTGCCGGCTGCTTATATAAGCCTAAAGTGCTCGAGCGCCTTGACGACGCCATTTTTGTCGACCGAGTCGGTGATGTAGTCGGCGCGCTTTTTGAGATAGTCCGGCGCATTGCCCATGGCGATACCGACATCGACGGCGTTCATCAGCGAGACGTCATTGCTGGCGTCGCCGATGCCGTATACGGTTCCGTGGTGGGGATCGAGGGCGTCGAGTACAGACTGGATGCCCCCGCGCTTCGTGCATTCGCGGGGCGAGATTTCGGTTACCTCGAGTTCGAGCTCGTTAAAGCACAGCAGCGGCTCAAGTGCCTTATCTTGAGCGATGTGGTTGGCGAGCGATGTAGACATCAAGATCTTGTAGACACTGTAATGTTGCAGCTGCGTGACTGCGTCGCCCAGGGTGCGCGCGTATCCGGGAGCATCGGGGGCATCGGCACTCATGCGCACGACGCCGTTGAGGCCCTCAAAGCGGATGACCTCGCCCGATTGCTCAAGGTAGGGGGCAAGACGCTGCAGCATACCGGGCGTCATCGACAGATCGCGAATTGCGTGTCCGTTGATCTCGGCGTAACCGCCCGCAAGACAGACGATGCCGGTCCAGGGCAGCTCAAGAAGTTTGGGGTGGATGCAGCTGAGGGTACGTCCCGTGCAGATAAAGGCCATGTTGCCGTTGGCGACAAACTCGCGGATTGCCTGCGAAACCGCCTCGTTGGGATAGGGGGAGAGGTCCCGCTCGTCTTCGGGAAGGTCTTGGGCGAGCCTGGGGTCTTGCCAGGCGAGCGTTCCGTCGATATCGAAGAAGCAGATATCGCCGCGCTTATGGACTGCGCTGGCGGCAGGGGAGGCCGAGGTGGTGGGCACAAATCCCGGCTCGAGGCCCATAATCTGGTCAAAATGCTCTTTAACGCGGGGAACGGAGATGCCGATGACCACCTGGGCGGTCTTGCCCGTAATGATGAGGCCCTTGGCGCCCACCGCGACAAACGATGCGTTATCTGCAACGATGGAAGGGTCTGCGACCTCGACGCGCAGACGCGTGGCGCAGTTGGTTGCGCCCACGATATTGCCAACGCCGCCTAAAAGCTGAATTACCCGCTCAGCGAGGACGTGATCTTGATCGGATCGACTATCGACCTCGTCGTTGGGAGATTGCTCTTTGGCAAAGCCGCTTTCCGTTAAACGATCGATTGCCGCGCGATTGGCGACATGATCCTCGCGGCCCGGCGTCTTAAGGTCATAGGCCAAGATGAGTGCTCGAAAACTAACAAAAAAGATGAGGCTAAAGGCAAGGCCGATACCGAGCGCCAAAAGATAGGCACCGGCATGCGTGCGCATGAGCGGAATAAAGTTGAAGGCTGCCATCTCCATGAGGCCGCCCGAGAAGATGCCGACGATGCCAAAGAGATTCATGGTTGTGGCAAGGCAAGACGATAAGACGGCGTAGAGAAAAAAGAGCCCGGGGTGGGTGAACATAAAGAGAAACTCGAGTGGCTCGGTAACGCCGCAAACCACCGAGGCGATGATGGCGGGAACAAGGATGACCCTGAGGCCGGCGCGGCGCTCGGGTTTTGCGGTGGAGTAGAACGCGGCTGCGATGGCAGGAAGGCCAAAGAGCTTGACCCAGCCAGTGGCGGTAAAACCGGCCCACGGCGCAAGCTCATTAAGGGGGCGCGTGCTATGGGAGAGGATGGGGAGCAAGCTGCTCCACGTGGCGTAGATGCCGTCGTTAATGACCAGGTTGTCGTAGTAGATCGGCATGTAGAGCAGGTGGTGCAGCCCCATGGGCTCGAGCGCTCGCTCCAAAAGCACAAAGATGCCCACGCCAAAGGGGCCGACGCTCGTAAGTGCATGGCGCAGCGTTTCGGTCATTGCGTATACGGAGGGCACGATGGCGGCCGAGATAGCGGCAAGGGCAAACACGGCAAAAAAGCTGATGAGGTAGACCAGCGAGGAGCCCGAGAAGGTGCCGAGCCAATCGGGAACCTTGGCATCGTAGAAGTGGTCATGGATGGCGACGACGGTTGCCGATACCGCCAGCGGGCCGATAATGCCGGTGTCGAGCGTCTTGATGCCGTCGATGATGGTGATGCCGCTAGCGGAGGTCAAAGACGACGGGTACTTAAGTCCAAGATTGTCTCCGCTCAGCTTAATGATCTCGCTCAAAAAGAAGCAATAGGCAAAATAGGCGACGAGAGCCTCGAGGCAGCAACGAGCCGGTTGTTTTTGGGCAAGACCGATGGGCAGCGCTACGGCAAAAAGGAGCGGGAGGCGTTTAAAGACCGTCCACGAGCCGCGCTGGATGATGGTCCAAAAAGCGTACCAAGGGGTTCCGTATACGGCGAGATCGCCGACGATGTCCGCAGTCGTTGCGAGAGCGGAGACGCCGACCATGAGGCCTGATATAGAAAACAGCATGGCGGGCGCGAACATTGCCCCGCCAAAGCGTTGGATTTTTTGCAGCATGTTCTGCCTTCCGAATATCGAGGCGCGTTGCGCGTGGAGAAACGTTTAAACAATGGATTCATTGTAGAGGACCAGACGATTGTCGTACCGGCAGTTTTGAGCGAAACCGATTTGGGCATGACAGAAACCGTCAACGGTTAAATCCTGTCGCTTTACCGATATTCGGTTTAAACAACTTTAAGAAATGCTATCGTGCCTAGCCGGAAATGAACAATGTAGAGGTGAAGTCATGCCAAAAGCGATTTACGAAGGAATCTACCGTGAGATCCGTTCGCGCATCATTAACGGGACCTATGCGTTTCAGGAGATGCTGCCAACCGAAGCCGAGCTGACCGCGGAGTTCGGATGCACGCGCAATACCGTCCGTCGCGCCTTGGGTATGCTGGCCGACGGGATGTTTGTGCAGCCCATACACGGCAAGGGCGTGCGCGTTATTTGGCTTAAGGGCGAAACCGACATGTTGGGCGCACTCGAAGAGGTTGAGTCGTTTGGCGAGTTCGCAAAACGCAACAATGCCGTCGCATCGACCGAGGTCAAGTCTTTTGAACATTTGATTTGCACTGAGCAACTCTCTCGTCGCCTGGGCTTTAAGGTGGGCGAGGAGCTGATTCGCGTGGTGCGTGTCCGAAGCCTTAACGGCAATGCGCGCCAAGTAGACCATGGTTACTTTTTGGAGTCGATCGCCAAGGGTCTGACGCCCGAGATCGCCGCAAAGTCAATTTACGACTATCTGGAGCACAAACGCGGCGTCAAGGTGATGGCGAGCCGTCGTACGGTGAGTGTCGAGCTCGCCAACGATGAGGACTGCAGCTATCTTGACCTTGGTAAGTACAACTGTGTCGCCGTCATGGAGAGCCAGTCGTACACCTCGGACGGCATCTTGTTTGAGGTCACGCATGCCCGCACGCATCCCGAGATCTTCCACTACCGCGTCAACTCCAAGCGATAGCCGGCTAGCTCGCAGCCTGACGAGACTTATGCCCTCAAAGCGAAAACGCCCGGTCAAACCGACGATGCATCGGCTTGACCGGGCGTTTTCTCTGCATTCGATAACAAATAATTGTTTATACAAAACTTGTCAAGTATCAAGTTGAATATTACCGTTCACCGAAGTTTTTCTACCGCTCTAGTAATACTTGTTCAAACAACTAGCCAAATAGCGTATTGTACAAATCAGCAAAAGGGGCAAAGTCCCCGAGCCAATCTCCGAAGGCGGCGGCAAAGGGTGCCGCCACGGTGTGAAAGGGTGGATTGTAATGAAGAACGAAATGAGCAGAAGGCAGTTCCTGGGCTTTGCTGGTTCCGCGGCTGCGGTTCTTGGTCTGGGTCTCGTGGGCTGCGGTGGCTCCGCCGGCTCCGGCTCCTCTGCTTCTGGTGACGCTGCCGAGGTCTACTTCCTCCAATTCAAGCCCGAGGTCGACAAGGAGTGGAAGGAGATCGCCAAGGCCTATAAGAAGGAGAAGGGCGTCGAGGTCAAGATCGTGACCGCTGCCTCCAACACCTACGAGGAGAAGCTCAAGTCCGAGATGTCCAAGAGCTCCGCTCCGACCCTGTTCCAGGTCAACGGCCCCACCGGTCTTAAGAACTGGAAGGATTACTGCGCCGACCTGTCCGATACCAAGCTCCGCGGTGAGCTCATTGACGACTCCCTGGCTCTGCAGTCCGATGGCAAGGATCTGGGCATCGACTGGGTCCAGGAGAGCTACGGCATCATTTACAACAAGCAGCTGCTCGAGAAGGCTGGCTACAAGGCCGAGGACATCAACTCCTTCGACAAGCTGAAGGCTTGTGCCGACGACATCCAGGCCCGCAAGGACGAGCTTGGCGTTGAGGGTGCCTTCACTTCTGCCGGCATGGATGACTCCTCCAGCTGGCGCTACACCACCCACCTCGCCAACCTCCCGCTCTACTACGAGTTCGAGAAGGAGCACAACCAGGAGGACGACGAGATCAAGGGTGAGTATCTCGACAACTTCAAGCAGATTTTCGACCTGTACATCACCGACTCCACCTGCGATCCTTCGCAGCTTGCCTCCAAGACCGGCGACGACGCCACCAACGAGTTCGCAACCGGCAAGGCCGTCTTCTATCAGAACGGCTCTTGGGCATACGCTGACCTCAC
>CALLFD010000035.1 GCA_937997605.1 uncultured Collinsella sp.
GCAAACATGCGGCGCGCCGAGGCATACGCCGTCTGGATCTGCGTAATGACGTTGGTGACCTCGTTGAACGGCTTGGTGTACTGGTTGGCATAGGACAGGAAGATCTGCACGCCGCCCACCGTAAGCGCCGCGGGCACGCCCGTGATCACGCCCACGCAGCCGATCACAGCGACCACGGCATAGATGATGTTATTGATAAAGCGCGTGCCGGGGTTGGAGAGCGAACCCATAAACTGTGCGCGCTCGCCCGCGGTGTAAAGCTCGGCATTGAGGGCATCGAAGCGCTGCTGGGCGTTGGGACCGTAGGCAAAGGCGTCGACAAGCTTTTGCTCGCCTACGTACTCCTCGATATGACCACCGAGCTGCCCTTGAATACGCTGCTGTGCCGTAAAGCTTTTGTTGGAGAGCTTGGCAATAGCACCGGCTGCAAAAATGGAAAGCGGCGTGACGAGCACCACCACGAGCGTCATGGTCAGGTTGATGGAAAGCATAAACGCGAGCGTGCCCACGATGGTAATAACACCGGTAAAGAGTTGCGTGAAGCCCTGCAGCAGGCCGTCACCCACCTGGTCGACATCGTTGACCACGCGGCTCATGAGGTCGCCGTGAGCATGGCTGTCGATAAAGCTGAGCGGCATGCGGCTGAGCTTGTCGCTCGCCTCCACGCGCATGTCGCGCACCGTTTCGTAGGACAGGCGGTTGACGCAGTAGCCCTGCAGCCACTGGAAGGCCGCGGCTCCCACCACGACGAGCGCGAGTTTGGTGACAAGCGGCAGCAGCGCGTCGAAGTCCACCTGCCCGACGGCAACGATCAGGTCGATGCCCTCGCCGATGAGAATGGGCGTGTAGAGCTGCAGAATCACGGAGATGGCGGCACTCACAAACGACGCAACAAACGAAATGCGATGCGGACGAACGTAGCCCATCAGACGGCGAGTCACCGCACCCACGGAATAGCGCTCGGGGTCGCCGGGCTGGCGCGGACCGTCGCCCAGGTCGTTGAGGTTATCGTTACCGGACACGTTGGCCGTCATCGTGGCGACCGAACCGGAGGAAGTGTACGGATTCATTTAGCAGCCCTCCTTTGCGCAAATGGATGCCGGGGCAGTCGGGGCGGACGCGGGGCTTAGGGTGGACGCGGGCGCCGGAGTGGGCGCGGGCGCTGTGCTCCCCCGCTGGCCCTCAAGCTCCTCGCGGCGCAGCTGCGACTGGCAAATCTCGCGATAGAGCCGACAGGTCGCATAGAGCTCGTCATGTGTGCCCAGGCCGGCAACCGAGCCGTGGTCGAGCACGCAGATCACGTCGGCATCGCGCACGGTCGAGACGCGCTGGCTCACAATCACCGTGGTCAGCGGCAGCCCGCCCTTGGCGGCACCGCGCATGCTGCGCTCGCGAATGGCATGGCGAAGCGCCGCGTCGGTCTTAAAGTCGAGCGCCGACGCGGAGTCATCCATGATCAATATCTGAGGCGAACCAACCAAGGCACGCGCGATAGTCAGGCGCTGACGCTGGCCACCGCTAAAGTTCTTGCCGCCCGCCTCGACCGGGGCGTCTAAGCCCTGCGGCTTGTTGCGCACGAACTCGCTGGCCTGCGCCATGTCGAGTGCCACCCAGAGCTCCTCGTCGGTCGCAGCTTCATCGCGCCAGGTCAGGTTGCTGCGGATGGAGCCGCTCACCAGCGATGCGCGCTGCGGAACGGTCGCGACCACACGGCGCAGCTGGTCGAGCGGCCAGGTGCGCACGTCGACGCCCATCACGCTCACGCTGCCGGTGCTCGCATCGTACAGGCGCGGGATGAGCGAGACGAGCGTGGACTTGCCGCTACCCGTACCGCCGATAATGCCGAGCGTCTTGCCCAGCGGGAGTTCCAGCGTCACATCGTTGACAGCATTGGCCGCGCCAGCGCCAAACGAGAAGCTCGCATGGCTCAAGCTCAGCGCGGGAACTGAAGCGACATTGCCCGGCTTGGGCAGCGCGACCGGCTGGTTGCCCTCGTCAGCGATGCCCGGCACGCAATTGAGCACCTCGTTGATACGCGACGCGCTGGCGCTCGCCTTGGTAAAGACCACGACCAGGTTGGCGACGTACACGATGGAGGTCAGGGTCTGCGTCATGTAGTTCACAAACGCCATGACCTGGCCCTGCGTGAGTTCGCCCACGTTGACCTGGATGCCGCCCACCCACAGGATGGCGCACACGCCCAGGTTCATCACAAGAAACGTGACGGGGTTGAGAATCGACGAGAGCTTGCCCACCGCGATGGCAGTATTGGCCTGGTCGTCGGCGGCCTGCGCAAAGCGCTCGCGCTCGTGATCTTCGCGCACGAAGGCGCGAACCACGCGGGCGCCCGAAAGGCCCTCGCGGCAGATAAGCGCGATGCGGTCGAGCTTTGCCTGCAGCTGCTTGTAGTACGGAATGCAGCGCGCCATGACAACCCAGAACACCAGGCCAATGGCGGGCGTGCAGATCAAAAAGATGATGCCGAGCTTAAGGTCGATGGCAAGGGCCGCGCACATGGAGCCCACCGCTAGAAAGGGCCAGCGGATGAGCATGCGCACGCCCAGCGCCACAGCGAGCTGGACCTGGTTAACGTCGTTGGTAATGCGCGTGATGAGCGACGGCGTGCCAAAGCGGTCGAGCTCGGCATAGCTCAGCTTGTTGATGTGCTGGTAGAGTGCGCCGCGAATGTCAGTACCCATGCCCTGCGAGGTGAGCGCCGCCATCTTCTGGCAAACAAGCGTAAACGAGATGCCGATTACAGCCATGGCG
>CALLFD010000036.1 GCA_937997605.1 uncultured Collinsella sp.
GGCGGTAGTCCTTGAACAGCGTGCCAATCATCGCAACGACTTTAATGCCGTCGCTTACGGTATTGAGCTTGGACTCGGAACCTTCCGGACGGTCGCGGTACTCGATGGGCACATCCTTGATGCGCCAGCGGTGGTCGACGGCGTGGATCGAGAGCTCGGTTTCGATCTGGAAGCCCTCGGAAAGCACAGGGAAGGTTTTAACGAACGGGCGGCTCATGGCACGGTAGCCGGTCATGACATCATCGAAGCTGTAGCCATAGATCCACTTGATCATGGCACGGACCAGATTGTTGCCAAAGCCGTGGAAGGCACGCTTGTTCTCCTCGGCGTAGGTGCCGTTGGAAAGGCGATCGCCTACGGTCATGTCGGCCGTGCCGTTAAGGATGGGCTCGCAGAGGGCCTTGGCCGCCTCGGCGGGGTAGGTGTCGTCTCCGTCGACCATCAGGTAGCAATCGGCGTCGATATCGCGAAACATCTGGCGGCACACGTTGCCCTTTCCCTGACGGGGCTCAAAGCGGACTGTGGCGCCGTGCTCGGTGGCAATGCGTGAGGTATCGTCCGACGAGTTGTTGTCATAGACATAGACCGTCGCCTGCGGAAGCTCGCGGTGAAAGTCATCGATGACTTTGCCGATCGTGAGCGCTTCGTTGTAGCAAGGGATGATGACGGCGATGGATTCAGAATTCACTTAATGCTCCTTATACATTCAATCCTAGAAAGTATAGCCGTTTGGGCCTGGCATCCTAAGATGTGGGTTAGTTCTCCAGTTTTGTTGCGCGAATCGTTTGCATGGCCGTCGGGTCTATACTGTTCGTTTGTCAACGATTACGAGTAAAGGAGTTGCATCCGTGTCGGATCAGACAAAGCAACAAGAAACTCGCAGTCTGCCTGCGACGTTTGCTAAGAACGAATTTGAGAAGGACGCGTTTATCCTTCGTCAGCTGGTTACCAAGGATTTTAAGATCAAGTATCGCCGTAGCGTTCTGGGCGTCGCATGGTCGGTGCTCAACCCGCTGCTGATGATGATCGTCATGGCCATCGTGTTCTCGACGATTTTTGGCCAGGGCCGCAATGGCTCAATGACGCCCGAGATGTACCCGCTGTACTTGATCGTGGGTAACATTACCTTTGCCGTCATGTCTGAGTCTACTAACCAGGCCCTGACGTCGATCGTGGGCGCTGCCCCTCTGCTCAAGAAGGTTAAGGTGCACCGCTGGGTTTTCCCGGTGCAGAAGGTGCTCTTCTCGCTGGTCAACTTTGCCTTCTCGCTGGTCGCCGTCGCCATCGTCATGCTGTGGTTCCGCGTTATGCCTTCTTGGCACCTTATTCTGCTGCCGGTTTGCCTGCTGCTGCTTATGTGCTTCTGCATGGGCCTGGGCATGATGCTCTCTGCCCTTACGGTCTTCTTCCGCGACGTTATGCATCTGTGGAGCGTCGTCATTACGGCGTGGACTTACATTACGCCCATCTTCTGGACGACTGACTATATTGCGCAAATGCCGCATCTCGTGCGTATCTTGATGTATGCGAACCCCATGTTCAACTACCTGCAGTTTATGCGCGATATCTTCCTGTTCCAGACTACGCCCTCGCTTATGACGTTTGGTATGTGCGTTGCCTGGGCGGTTCTTGCGCTTATTATTGGCTATACCGTGTTCCATAAGTCCGAGCGCAAGTTCATCCTCTACATCTAAGGAGTGCTGTGATGACTGAATCTGTTGTTGATTACAGCGAGCAGCCTCTGGCTGTCGAGGTCGACGACGTCACCATGATCTTTAACATGGCGTCCGAGTCGCTGACCAACCTCAAGGAGTACTTCATTAAGCTTGCCAAGCATGAGTTGTTCTTTGAGGAGTTTAGGGCGCTTAAGCATATCTCGTTTGATATTCATCGTGGCGAGGTCGTGGGTCTGGTCGGCACCAATGGCTCCGGCAAGTCTACGATGCTCAAGATTATCGCTGGCGTGCTTGAGCCAAGCGAGGGCAGCGTTAAGGTGCACGGTAACATCGCGCCGCTGATTGAGCTTGGTGCTGGTTTTGACCCCGAGCTGACCGCCCGCGAGAACATCTATCTGAACGGCGCCCTGCTCGGCTATACCAAGGAGTTCATCGATGCCAACTTTGACGGCATTATCGAATTCGCTGAGCTGCAGAACTTTGTCGATATGCCGCTTAAGAACTTCTCCTCGGGCATGGTGGCGCGTATCGCCTTTGCAATCGCGACGATTACCGAGCCCGATATTCTGATCGTTGACGAGACGTTGTCCGTCGGTGATGTGTTCTTCCAGCAGAAGTGCGAGGACCGTATCCAGCACTTTATCCAGAGCGGCGACGTGACGGTTCTGTTCGTTTCGCACTCTATGGAGCAGGTTGAGCGCATCTGCCAGCGTGCCGTTTGGATTGAGAAGGGTGACCTTCGCATGGACGGCCCGGTTGATGAGGTCTGCAAGGCGTATCGCGAGCAGTTCAACTAGGTTATAATTACTTGCGCCTGACAGGCTTGCGCTTGCTTGGGCGTGCGGCTATTTGCTCCATTAGCTCAGTTGGATAGAGCAGGGGACTTCTAATCCCAAGGTCGACGGTTCGAATCCGCCATGGAGCACCATCGTTTATTAAGCCCAGACCGCTTGGTGGTCTGGGCTTTTTCACATGCCGGTGTTCTTTATTCTTGCCGGGTATACGTTTAGGCCGAAGCCGTGGCGTGAGCTGCTGTTGTACTGCTGATGTGGATTGGTTATACGGCGCGCCTAAGGGGGCTGGAGCCAAGCGTGAGCGAGCCTCTGCTGTTTATTGGAGCCGGTGTTGCTTGGCTTGTCCTTGCCGCGCTGAGTGGGGTGAGCTTTCGAGCCGCCGCGTGGATGGGTTTTTGGTTGCGACAGTTGCCGCTCTTGCCGGTAGCTACTGCGTGTGTTGGGTTTCGATGGCGTTGGAGAAGTTGAAAGACGTGCCGGTTTTGGGGTCCTTTGAGCGAGCGCTCGTGTTCTGCGGACAGGCCAGTCTTGCCATCTTTGCAATCCACGCGGTCGATTGGTTTATTCCTTGGCAGACCATGCCTCTGCTTATGACGCTGCCAGCATCGTGGCTCTTTGCGTCGATTGTGCGCCGCAGGTGCGACATAGGGTTGGTGTACGTGATCAAGAAGGCGTAACAAAAACGGGGAGGACCAACTTGGCCCTCCCCACTATATCTAGTCTGTCTAGTCTGCCTTCAGGCACTCGGGCAAGACGTTCGCAACTGCATTCATCGCCTGCGGCCTCAGGTACTGCTCATTGAGCTTTGCCTTTCTGTAGGCGTAGCGAGTGTCTGCCGAGTACTTGATCAATACGTCGGTGAAGAATCGTTCCCAGCTTAGGTAGTCGCGGCTTTCGATATAGCTCGAAGGATCCTTGAGGATTTTTGGAATGTCGTTACTGGGAATGAGGCCAGATTGCAGAAGTGTCCACTCGAATGATTCCGGGAGGAACAAGCGAACGTTCTTGTAAACGCGCTGTCCGAGCACCTTTTCGATGTAGGGACCAAACGCTGCGCCGTCTCCAATGGCAAGAACGTTTTGCTCGGGGCATTCGTGAATTGTCCGCTTTAGATTTGCTACGCCGGTGGCGGTATAGCAGGGGATTCCGAGCCGGTTGCAAAGAGCGTCGTAGAATTGATAGCCAGATTTGCTATCCTCGACAACTACGGCGTCGGGTACCTCGAATCCAACATTTAGATCCTGATACAGCATGCTTGCCGTGTGGTCATATAGCGGCTTGGTCACCGAGTAGAAGCGCCTGTCGCTCTTGCGGCCATTGATTGTTTTACTCGTCGTGTTGACTAACTTCAGGATCTCATCAACGCTGTAGGGGAGCTCGTTGGCATCGCGACGAGATATCAGAACAAAATAGTTGGACGAGCCGTTTACGGTTTTGGCGAAGTCCTTTGAGTAGATAAACTCGTTGCCCTCATCTAGAAAGACGATTGAATCTTCGATGATCGAAAGCTCGCGCTCCCAGCGTCTGCCGGAAAGCGTTTCACAAGGCACGTCGCAGCTGAGTGCAACGCCGCTTTCCGGTCCTCGGTCGTTGTAGTCGCGAATCATCGAGATGAGCGTCGTTTTGCCCGTGCCGCTGTTGCCGCGGATGAAGGAAATATTGCGTTTAAAGGTGAGCGTGTATTTGACTTTTGCGCGCTCCACGACAACGGTGTGTGATCCTTTCATTACTCATCAACATCCAGAAAATCATTGGTGGCACCGACGAACTCCTGCATGTTCCTGACGATGCGGCCGTCGTTATTGATGCGAATCTCAAAACGCTTCCAGGGAAATTTCATGATGTGGTAAAGGGTCACCAGCACATCCTGCTCTTTGGCAATTTTGAGCAGCCAGCGGGCGCAGTTATCTCCGCAAGTGGATGCATTGAACACCATGTTTGGTAGATTGCGCACCAGCAGCAGCGTCTTAACGCCGCCGGACAGTTCGAGTGGGGTGATCGAGCCCAGCTGCTTGCTTACGATGTTGTGGGGGCCGATGAGCTCTGATCCGTCCACGCTTTTAATGATCTGTGCGGCCATAGGGTCTTCGAACCATGAGTCCAAGTATGAGTTCCTAAAGTAGGTCTCGGTATCGTAGATGGAACCGGGGTAATCTCCCAGATGGATGCTTAGCATGCGAGTCTCCAGACGTTGTGTGGCTGCAACGATTATATGCCAGTAATAAAGTGCCGCCAGTAGCGAGGTTGCTGCTGGCGGCACTGGCATTACTGGCGTGCGAATCGGGGTTGATGGATTTGCGCGCGAGACTACTTTTCGAGACGTTCCCTCAGCAGCTCCAGCGCGTGAGCGTAGCCCTGCAGGCCCTCGCCGGTGATGGTGGCGAAGCAAGCTAGGCGGGCGTAGCTCACCTGGCGGAAGTCCTCGCGTGTCTCGACGGCGCTGATGTGGACCTCGACGGCAGGGATGGCGACGGCCTTGAGGGCGTCGAGGATCGCCACGCTCGTGTGCGTGTAGGCGGCCGGGTTGATGACGATGCCGTCGACCTTGCCGTAGGCCTCCTGGATCTTGTCGACGATGCTGCCCTCGTGGTTGGACTGGAAGACATCGACCTCGTCAAAGCCCTGTGCGGCGCCCGCTTCCTGGCAGATCTGCACTAAGCGGTCGTAGTTGTCGCTGCCATAGATGCCCGGCTCGCGAATGCCGAGCATGTTGAGGTTGGGGCCGTTGATGACGAGTGCTTTCATGGTTGCTTCCTTTGCGATTGGAAAACCACCACAAAGGTGCCTGTCCCCTTTGTGGTGGTTTTGGTTAGAGAGCGGGTGGGAGGGTGTCGAGGAGGGCTTGGGCGGTGTTGGCGGCGCAGTCGCGTGAGTCAATGATGTAGTCGGCCCAGGCGCGGTAGCGTGGCATGCGCTGTTCGGCCAGCTTATCGATGCCATCGCGGGCGGTGATAGGGCGTCCCTTGTGGGCGAGCTCGTCGAGCTTGCGGTTGAGCATCACGATCTGGCTGTTTTGGTGCAGCAGCGGGTAGTTCTCGTCGCGCGTGACCACGCCGCCGCCGGTGGAGAGCACCAGGCCGCTGCGCTTGGAGATGTCGGACAGCGCCGCCGTCTCCTGTTCGCGGAAGGCCGCCTCGCCGCGCTCGACGATAAAGTCGGCGCAGGGCATGTCGAGGCGTTCCTCGAGGGCGCGGTCCAGGTCGATGTGCTCGCGACCCGTGAGCAGGGCAATCTGCTCACCCACGCGGGTCTTGCCCGAGCCCGGCATGCCGATCAGCGCGATGTTCTGTTCGCGGCGTGACAAGCGCTCCGTTACATCCAGGATGCGCTTGCGCGGGGTGACCTGGCCGGTATAGCGCTCGACAGCTTGTGCCGCCTGGGCAACAAGCATAAGCAGGCCGCCGATGCAGGGGATGCCGCGGCGCTCGGCCTCGAGCATCAGGCCCGTGCGGGCGGGGTTGTAGACAATGTCGATGACGCCCTCGAGCGCATCGAGGCCTTCGAGCGTGCAAGGCGCGTCGGGGCAATGGGGGAACATGCCGGCGGGCGTGCAGTTGACGAGTAGGGAGGCGTCGGACTGCTGCGCGATGTTGCCGTAGTTGACCTCGCTCGTGCGGCCGACGGGCACGACGATGGCGCCCAGGTCTCCCAGCACCATACTTGCCGTGGTGCCGGCGCCACCAGTGGCTCCGAGCACGAGAGCCTTCTTGCCGGTAACCTCAACGCCCAGCTCTTCGACCAGGCACTGAAAACCAAAGTAGTCGGTGTTGTCGCCGCGCAGGCGACCGTCAGGTAGGCGTGTGATGGTGTTGACGTTGCCCATGCGCTCGGCGAGCGGGCTCAGTTCGTCCAGATACTCCATGACGGCACGCTTGTAGGGGATGGTCACGTTGGTACCCTCCCATTCGTCGCCCGTCATAAAGGCCGCGAGGTCCTCGGGCTCGCGCTCAAAACGCACGTACTCAAGCTCCGCCAGCTCTTTGTAGATGGTCGGGGTGTAGCTGTGGCCCAGCACGCGGCCCAGCACGCCGTAGGGGCGGGTTGCGGCGGTATCGGTCATCTAGAGCACCTCCGTGTAGCTGCCAAAGTAGGTGAAGCTCTCGCACACGTCGTCGATGGAATCGAGCAGGTCGTCGAGGGCCTTGCTGCCAAAGGGGCAGTCCAGATCAAAGTAGAACATAAACTCAAAGTCGCGGCCGGGGATGGGGCGGCTCTCGAGCTTGATGAGGTTGATGTTGAGTGCGTAGAAGCGCTCGAGCACGCGATAGAGGGCGCCCGGCTCGTTGGCCGTGGTGATCATGAGCGAGGTGCGATTAGCGCCGGGGTAGACGCGCGGCTCGCGGTCGATGACGACAAAGCGCGTGTAGTTGTTGTCCGAGTCTTGGATATTGGACTCCAGCACCTCCAGGCCATAGAGTGTCGCGCAGCTGCGCGATGCGATGGCGGCAACATCGGTGCGCCCGGAGCTGGCGACCATCTCGGCCGACATGGCGGTGTTGGGGTACTTGGTGGCGTGCAGGTCGTGGGACTCGATAAAGCCGGCACACTGGGCAATGGCTTGGCCGTGGCTGTAGACCTCGCGCACGTCGGCGAGCTTAGTGCCGGGCTTGACGAGCAAGTTGTGGTCGATCTTGAGGCGAAGCGAGCGCACGATGTGGAAGTCGAACTGGGCGAGCAGGTCGTAGACGGCGTTGACCGAGCCGGCGGTGGAGTTCTCGATGGGCAGCACGCCAAACTCGCAGAAGCCGTCGCGCACAGCGCGCATAACGCCTTCGAAGGTCTCGAAAAACGCGATGTCGGGCACGTCGAAGAGTTTGCACGCGGCGATTTGGCTGTAGGCACCTTCGACGCCCTGGCAGGCGACGGTTGCCGTCTGGGGGAAGGGTGTGTCAAAGGCTGCGGCCATGGCATGGGCCTTTTGCGACACCGTGATGCCCTTGAGCTCGTTGATGTAGCGCTGCTGCTCGGCCTTGCTCATGCTCATGAGGAGACGGAACAGGGTGATGGTCTGCGCCTTGTAGCGCTCGGGCGCGCGGCTGGCGAGGTTGTTGAGCTTGGAGCGCTCACGGGCGGGGTCGAAGACGGCCTTGCCCATCTCGATTTTTGACTTGGCTACCTCGGTGGCAATGTCCATTCGCTCGACAAAGCTGTTGAGGAGCGTGGTGTCGATGCCATCGATGGCCTGGCGGATGTCAGCAAGGTCCATGGAGGCCCCTTTCACGTAACGGCTGAGTTGGCAGGCAACCCAGGTGAGTCGGGTTAGAGCTGGGCGGCGTCCTCGAGGAGAGCGTCCCAGATGGCGAGGGCGGCGGCTGCTTCGGCTACGGGGACGGCTCGGGGGACGATGCAGGGATCGTGGCGGCCGTGGATCGAGAGCTCGGCATTTTCCATGGCGTCCATGTCTACGGTCTGCTGCTCGCGGCCAATCGAGGGCGTTGGCTTTACGGCCATGCGCCACATGACGGGCGCGCCGGTCGAAATACCGCCCAGGATGCCGCCGGCGTTGTTGGACTCAACCTCGATCTCGCCGGTCTCGGCGTCGATGCGATACGGATCGTTGTTCTCGCTGCCGCGCATGGCGGCCACGGCAAAGCCCATGCCAAACTCCACGCCCTTTACGGCGGGAATGCCAAACGCGATTTGCGCGATGCGGTTCTCGATGCCGTCGAACATGGGGTCGCCGATGCCCGCGGGAAGCCCGTAAATGCCGCACTCCACGATGCCGCCGATGCTGTCGAGCTCGTCGCGCGCGGCAAGAATCTCCTCGCGCATGCGGCCGGCTGCGGCGGCGTCAATGCACGGCAGATCGTTCGTAAGGATTGCCTTGCGGTCGGCCTCGCGATAGACCATATCGTCCATCGGCAGGTCGGAGATGCCGCCGATCTGCGCGACGTGCGCCATGACCTGAATGCCGCGGGCCTCGAGTACCTGCAGTGCAATGCCGCCGGCGATGCATAAGGGGGCCGTTAGGCGGCCGGAAAAATGCCCGCCACCAGCGACATCGTGCATGTTGTGATACTTCACGCGCGCAGGGAAGTCCGCATGTCCGGGACGGGGCTTGCGGCGCAGCTCGGAGTAATCATTGGAGCGCGTGTTGGTGTTCTCGATAATCGCGGCGATGGGCGCGCCGGTGGTATGTCCATCGATCACACCGGCGATGATATGCGCGGCGTCGGCCTCGCGGCGTTTGGTTGCGGTCTCGTCGCGGCCGGGGGCGCGACGGTCGAGGAAGGCCTGCAGCTTCTCCTGGTCCACGGCGATGCCCGCCGGGATGCCATCGAGCGAGCAGCCGATAGCGGGGGAGTGCGATTGGCCGAAGATGCTTAAGTGCAAGACGTTGCCAAAGGTCGAGGACATGCTATTCCTCCTCGAGTGTGACCTTGCCGCCCAGCAGGCGGTAGTGGTCGAAAAAATCGGGATAGGACTTGTTGACGGCCTCGGCGCCGTGGATCACGACCTCGCCGGTGGCACGGCTCGCGGCGATGGCGGCCATCATGGCGATGCGGTGGTCGTTGTGCGAATCGACCTCGCCGCCGGTAAAGGCATCGACGCCCTTGATGATGAGGTCGTCGCCGGCAATACGCACCTGCGCGCCCAGCGCGGTGAGCTCGCGGGTGGTGGTGGCCAGGCGGTCGGATTCCTTGATACGCAGGCGGGCGCAATCGCGGATAAAGGTGCGGCCCTGTGCCAGCGAGGCCACGGCCGAGATAACGGGCACCAGGTCGGGAATGTCGTGGGCGCTCATCTCAAAGCCGGCGAGCTTGTCGGACTGCACGGTGGCGGCGTTGGTGGAGCGCACGATGCGGGCGCCAAAGCGCGAAAGCGCGGCAAGCACGTTGCGGTCGCCCTGCGCGGAGCTCAGCGACACGCCCTCCACGGTGATGGGGTCGGTGCCGATGGCGCCAGCGCACAACCAAAAGGCGGCGTTGGACCAGTCGCCCTCGACGGCCACGCTGCCGGGCGTGCGGTACGAGCCACTGCTCACGCGGAAGTTCGTGACCTCGGGCTGACCGTCCTTGGCGGGAATGCGCTCGACGTTGACCTCAACGCCAAAGGCCTTCATGGCCTGGATCGTTAGGTTGATGTAGGGGCGGCTCTCAATGAGGCCAGTCACCTGCACACAGGAGGGCTGGGCGAGCAACGGGGCCGCCAGCAGCAGGCCCGAGATATACTGCGAGCTCACGTTGCCCGGCAGCACAAAGGTGCCCGGGCGCATGCGGCCGCTTGTCTTGAGCGGAAAACCGCCCAGACCCTGCAGGTCGCAGCCGGCGGCGATGATCTCGTCCGAGAGCGGGGACAGCGGGCGGGCGCCCAAGCGTCCCTGACCCACAAAAGTTGCTTCTGCGCCCAGCGCGCAGGCGACGGGCAGCATAAAGCGGAGCGTGGAGCCGCTCTCGCCGCAGTCGAGCGTGCCGCCGGCAAGGGCCTTGAGCAGGCCGAACTCAATGCTCTTCATGGTGGGGTGGACCTGGAAGCCGTCCTCGACGGTCTCGATGCGGGCGCCGAGCGCCGTGAGGCAGCGGACCGTGGCCTCAATATCGGCGCAGGTGGTGTTGCAGGTCACATGCGTCTCTCCGTTGGCAAGGGCAGCGCAGATGATGAGACGGTGCGCCATCGACTTGGACGCGATGGCGGGAACGGTGCCCTTAAGCGGGGACGGGGTGATGCGGGCTAGCATGCGGATGCGTCTCCCTTCTGGCCGAGGCCCTCGGCAATGAGTTCGTGGAAAGTGGAAAGCGGCGTGCGGTCGATGCTGCAGCGGCCAATGCCGTGCGGAATCACCAGGTCGATGGTGTCGCCCGCGCGCTTCTTGTCGTGGAGCGCCTCGGCAAAGACGGCATCGGCATTGAGGTCGCAGCGGGTCTTGAGGCCATGACGGGCGCAGAGCTCTTCGATGCGCGCGGGCAGTGCAGCGTCACAAACGCCATGCAGGGCTGCGGCACGCGTGATGATGCCCATGCCAATCGACACGCAGTTGCCGTGTCCCAGCTCAAAGTGCTCGCAGGCTTCGACGGCGTGCCCGGCGCTGTGTCCAAAGTTGAGGAGCTTGCGCTGGTTGGTCTCGCGCTCGTCGGCAACGACCACGGCGCGCTTGATGTCGATATTGCGGGCGATGATGAGCGCCACACGGGCCACGTCATGGTTAAGCAACTCCAGCGTGAGCGGGGTCTTCTCGAGCTCATCGAAGAGCTCCGGATCGGCAATGACGGCGTGCTTGACGACCTCGCCGCAGCCGTCGGCGAACTGCTCGGGCGTGAGGGTGGCAAGGCAACCCACGTCGGCGATAACAACACTCGGCTGCCAAAAGGCACCGGCGAGATTTTTGCCGGCGGCCAGGTCGATGGCCGTCTTGCCGCCCACCGACGAGTCCACCATGGCGAGCAGGCTCGTGGGGATCTGCACAAACTTGCAGCCGCGCATGTAGGTGGCGGCCACAAAGCCGGCTACGTCGCCCACGACGCCTCCGCCGAGCGCCACGATCACGTCGGAGCGCGAGAGCTCATGCTCGGCCACAAACTCCAAGATGTTGACGTAGGTCTCTGCGCGCTTGTGTACCTCGCCGGCTTCGAAGGTGCAGATGCTTACCTCATAGCCTGACGCTTCCAGGCTCTGCTTGACGGGCATCTGGTAGAGCGGACCCACGTTGGTGTCCGTCACGATGACGGCCTTGGTACCGCCGGCAGTGGCGCGCACGAGCGGTCCCGCCTGCTCCAGCAAAAACGTGCCAACATGCACCTGGTAGGGGCGTGCAGTGTCGATATCGATGGTAATCGCCATAAGCTTCGGTCCTTTCGACCTGGCGTGATAGGTGGTCTAGTGGGAGGTCTCGTCGTCGAGCGCGCGCTTAATGCGGTCGCCCTCGGCAAGGAGATTCTCCAGATAGCGCTGGTCGCGGTCCTTGAGCGCACGGCTGTAGGCGCCAAGCGACTCGATTAGATGGTCGATCTCGAAGGCGAGCGCGTCGGCGTCGTCGATCATGAGCTCGGACCACATTTGCGGGTTGAGGTGCGCCACGCGGGTGAGATCGCGGTAGCTACCGGCCGAAAAGCCGTGGTGGACCTGGGCGGTCGGGCTCTTTACGTAGGCGTTGGACACCACGTGCGCAAGCTGGCTCGTGAAGGCGATGACGCGGTCGTGCTCGGCGGCGCTGGTCACGCTGAACTTGCCAAAGCCCAAGGGGCGCACCATCTCGCGCACCTGGCCCAAAAGCTCCAGTTTGAGTGCATCGTCCACCGCGGGCGGCACGAGCACGAGCGGCGCGCCCTGGAACAGGTCGGCGCGGGAGTGCGCATAGCCCGAGTACTGCGTGCCCGCCATGGGGTGCGCGCCCACAAAGTAAAAGCCGTTCTCGCGGGCAAGCTCAAAGGCGCGCTCGCACACGATGCCTTTGACGCCCACCGTGTCGATCACCACGGGGCCCATGATGGCGTCGGTGTCGGTGGCGTCGGCGAGCGCCTGGGCGTGCGCCTCGAGCCACTCGATGCATGCCTCGGGATAGCAGGCCAGGACGATGATGTCGCATTCGCCGAGTGTCTTATCGTTGAGCTCTCCGGCGACAGTGCCCATGCTGGCGGCCGTCATGACATCGTCATCGGGGTCCCAGGCCAGCACGCGGACGCCTGCCTGTGCATAGCCGCGGGCAAAGCTGCCGCCGATGAGGCCAAGGCCGACGATGCCGGCGCACTTGGGGCCGCCCTGGTTAACGCGCGCGTTTCTCACCGTACCCATGGCTACTCCATGGTCTCTTGGCAGACAACCTCGCGGATGGCTCGGATGCGGCGCATGGTGTCGTCGAACTGATCGGGGGTGAGGGCCTGGGCGCCGTCAGACCAGGCGCGGCTCGGCTCGTCGTGGACCTCGATCTCCAGGCCGTTGGCACCGCAGGCGGTCGCAGCGAGCGCCATGGGCTCAACGTAGCGGGTGTAGCCGGTGGCGTGGCTGGGGTCGGCGACGACGGGCAGGTGCGACAGGTGGTGCAGCACCGGCACGGCGTTGAGGTCGAAGGTGTTGCGGGTGCGGGTCTCGAAGGTGCGGATACCGCGCTCGCACAGGATGACGTTGTCGTTGCCCTCGCTCATGATGTACTCGGCGGCCATGAGCAGCTCGTCGATCGTGCCGGACATGCCGCGCTTAAGCAAGATCGGAGTCTGGGTCTTGCCGACCTCCTTGAGCAGGGGGAAATTCTGCGCGTTGCGGGCGCCGATCTGCATGACGTCAATCTTCTTGTCCAAGAAGACCTGTACGTCGCGTGGGTCCATGATCTCGGTGACGATCGGCATGTCGAGCTCGGCAGACGCCTCGCACAGCAGGTCGAGGCCGGCGGGGCCCATGCCCTGGTAGGCGTAGGGGGAGGTGCGGGGCTTGTAGGCGCCACCGCGCAGCATCGTGGCGCCGGCGGCCTTCACGCGGCGTGCGATGCGGATGAGGTTCTCGCCCTCGACGGAGCAGGGACCGGCGATGACCTGGAACTGGTCGCCGCCGATCTTGACGCCGTGGCCGCAGTCGATGACGGAATCCTCGGGGTGGAATTTGCGGTTGGCACGCTTAAAAGGCTCGGAGACGCGCTGCACGCGCTCGACGACATCCATGGACTCGAGCAGGAACGGGTCGATCTTGGTCGTATCGCCCACCAGGCCGATGATCGTCTCGTTCTCGCCGCGCGAGACGTCGGTCTTCAGGCCTTTTTTCTCAATCCAGCTGACGATATGGCTGACGGCCTCGTCGCTGGCGCTCTGCTTTAGAATTGCAATCATGGTGTGCCTCTCACCTCGATGGATAACTTTTGCAAAAACGGCCCGCATCGCGAGCCGTGTATATATGGTGCATGAGAGTTTATACTATCTGACTCGCTTTTGCCTTCTAAAGTGGGCCGTTGCGCCGCGTCTTCCTCGGAATTGCAAAGCTTTTTCTTTTATTTTGATAGCCCGTGGCGCACTTGGGTATAATGCCAAACGTTGGCCCTATTAGCTCAGGGGATTAGAGCGTCTGCCTCCGGAGCAGAAGGCCGTTGGTTCGAATCCAACATGGGGCACCATCGAACGTAAGACCGTCCGAACCTCGCATGGTCCGGGCGGTTTTTCTTATACCGACGCGACGTGATGGGACGTGGTATGGCAGCAACGGATATCGAGCGCGGACTCTCGACCGCCGAGGTCGAGGAGCGCATCGCCGCCGGTAAAATCAACCGCAACATGGAACTCAAGACAAAGTCGGTCAAAGAGCTCATCATCGAGAACCTCTGCACGCTGTTCAATTTGATCAACGTGATCTTGGCGTTCCTGGTCATTTTGACCGGTTCGTTTAAGAATCTGACGTTCCTGTTCGTGGTGTTCCTCAATACCGCTATTGGCGTCATCCAGTCCATGCGTTCCAAGAAGATGGTCGATAAGCTCACGCTGTTGACCTCCAAGAAGGCCATCGCGGTGCGCGACGGCGCCGAGGTGGAGCTCGACCTGGACCAGATCGTGCTCGACGACATCATCCGCCTGGGGCGCGGCGACCAGATTCCCGCTGATGCCGTGGTGGTTTCGGGCGAGGCTCTCGTGAACGAGAGCTTGCTGACGGGCGAGAGCGACCTTATCAAGAAACAGCCCGGTTCCGAGCTCATGAGCGGCAGCTTTATCGACTCGGGTCTGCTGCGCGCCCGCGTGATCCATGTCGGCGCCGACAACTACGTGGCCAAAATTAATAACGAGGCCAAGTACGTCAAAAAGGTCAATTCCGAGATCATGAACGCGCTTAACGCCATCGTTCGCTTTGCGAGCATCATCATGATCCCGCTCGGTTTGGCGTTATTTGCCTCGAGTGTGAGCGAGCTGTGGGATGCCGCGGGAACCCCAGGCGACAGCGCCCTTTCGTGGTGCTTCTCTGAGCTGTTGGCTGGTCATGTGCCTTCGTCGGCGCTGCTGTCCACGGTGGGCGCCCTGCTGGGCATGATCCCGCAAGGCCTGGTGCTGCTGACCTCGTCGGTGCTCGCCATCGCTACGGTGCGCTTGGCCCGCCGCAAGGTGCTGGCGCAGCAGCTCTACTGCATCGAGACGCTCGCTCGCGTCGACGTGCTGTGCCTGGACAAGACGGGCACCATCACGTCGGGCCGCATGGAGGTCGAGGGCACGTATCCGCTGCCGGTTGAGGGCGTGAGCCTAGGCGCCGGCCCGGACGAGGCGGCCGTTCCCGTCGATACCACAGTGCTCGATTTTGCGCTGGCTAACGTCGCGCGTGCGACTTCGGCCGATGCCAACGAGACCTGCCAGGCGCTGCTCAACTATTACGCCGATCGCCCGGTCGAGGTGTCTGAGCCGCTGTCGGTCATTCCGTTCTCGTCCTCCAAAAAGTGGAGTGGTGCTTCGTTTGCGCAGGGCTCCTATGTGATGGGTGCGGCGCAGTTTGTGCTCTCTGATCGTGTGTTTTCGCAGGTCGAGAACCGTGTCGCCGAGCTTGCCGATACCTGCCGCGTGCTCGTGGTGGCGCGCGTGGACGGCTTTACGCCCGATGGCGATATGGTGGGCGAGGCCGAGCCCGTGGGCTTTGTGACCATCCGCGACGAGATTCGTACCTCGGCGGCCGAGACCATCGGCTACTTTAACGAGCAGGGCGTGACCCTCAACGTGATCAGTGGCGACGACCCGCGTACGGTGTCGTCGATCGCGCGCGTGGTGGGCGTGCCGGGGGCGGACGCTTATGTGGATGCCACGACGCTCGATACGCCGGCCAAGCTCGATGCCGCAGTGGACCGCTACCATGTCTTTGGTCGTGTGACCCCGCAGCAGAAGCGCGAGCTCGTGCAGGCGCTCAAGCGCCGCGAGCACACCGTGGCCATGACTGGCGACGGCGTCAACGATGTGCTGGCGCTTAAGGAGGCCGACTGCTCCGTGGCCATGGCGGCCGGCTCCGATGCCGCGCGCAACGTGGCCGAGATCGTACTCGTCGACAACGATTTTGCCTCGATGCCCGCCGTGGTGGCCGAGGGCCGTCGCTCCATCAACAACCTGCAGCGTTCGGCGTCGTTGTTCCTGACCAAGACTCTGTTCTCGATGGGCCTGGCGGCGCTGTGCATCGCGCTGCCGCCGTACCCCTTCGAGCCCATCCAGATGACACTCATCAACTTCTTCTGCATCGGCGCGCCGGGCTTTGTGTTGGGCCTGGAGCCCAACAATGCTCGCGTGAAGGGTGCGTTTTTGACGAACGTACTCAAGCGTGCACTGCCGGCGTCGATTGCGGTCATTATGGCTGCGGCGCTCGATATCTTTGTGGCGCGCGTGTTTGGCTTTAGCCAGCTCACGCTGTCTACGATGTGCCTGCTTACGTCCTGCGCGGCGAGCGTCAGCCTGATCTGGCGCATCTCGCAGCCTCTCACGCCCTTACGTGTGGTGCTATTTGTGTTTGTAGTCGCCGGCATTCTGGTGGGCGTTATCGGATTCCCGGAGCTGCTGTCCATTGCCAACCTGTCGATGGGCCAGATGGTTATCTTGGCTGTCATCGTGGTCTTTACCTGCTCGGTGTTCTTTAAACTCGCCACGATGATGGATTCGCTCAAGCCGCGTCGTCGTCATGCCGCAACTGGTTTTGGCCGCGGTGTGCGCGTCCGCCTGGGTCGCGGTGGCGGCAAGGTGAGCTCGACGGGTTCGACGGCCGAGCGTTTTGCCAAGCGCGTCGCCGCCGACATGGCGCAGCGCCGCGAAGATCGCACCGCTCGCGAGGCCGAGGCCCGCGCGCTCGAGGGCGTGGCCCAGGCCCAGCCCAAAAAAAAGAAGAGTACCGGAGCCAAGCGCTCTCGCGTGACCAAGTCCGCCCAAGGCATCAAAGTCTCGATGCCAAGCAAAAAGAAGAAGTAACTACGCGCCCTGGCGATGTTGAATTGGTGCCTTGCTCCTGTGGGGCCGTGGCGATGTTATGCTCTAACCTCGATTGTTTGAATTGCTTCGAAAAGAGGATGCCGTGATCTGCCCGCATTGCCTTAAGACTATCGAGGACGGCGCCTCGTTCTGCCCCTACTGCAACGCCTATGTGGGTCCGGGCGATGGTCCCGAGCACACCGAGTTCGTGTTCTGCGAGGGCTGCGGTGCCCGTCTTTCTCCGCATGATCGTACGTGCCCAAAATGCGGACGCCCCGCTCCGGGTATCCTCTCTGAGGACGCGGCCGCATCCGACCTGGCAGCGGGCCGCACGGCGGGCTTTCCGCGCCTAACGCAAGAGCAGATCGATACCGAGGTGCCGCATGCGCCCGCCTCGGCTGCCGCGGTTCTTTCGGACGCCGCCGATCCTAACGAGACCTGCGTGCTGCCGGCTTTCGATAAGGATTTCGGTATCCCCAAGGTCGATATTCCCACGCCCGTTTCCCTGCATGACGATGCTCAAAAACCCAAGCGCAAAGTGCATCCCGACGAGGACGCCTATCACAAGCACAAGCGTCATATCCCCAAGCCGCTCATTATCATCGCGGTCCTTGCCGTCCTTTGCGGCGGTGCCTATTGGTTCGTGACGGCCGATCCCATGGGTGTCATGCCTGGCTTCTATGACCAGTTTGGCCAGGCTGCACAAACCACCTTCCCCACGCGCCAAAAGGGCGAGGCGACTGAGGACGATACCAAGCAGGACGATTCTGCCGAGGTGGTCCAGGAAGAAACCGTGCTCACCGATGATCAGCTCTATACCAGGCTCGACGGTCTGTATCAGACCATCGTGTCCTACGGTGACGAGGACCAGATCGGCGAGGTCATCGATTCCTTTAATAACGGCTATCTCCGAACGCCGCTGTCCACCCGTCAGGAGCTTTCGCAGAGTGCCTACGCCCTGCGCGACCAGATCAAAAAGACGCAAGATGAGCTCAACAACCTTAAGTACCAGGACGATACGGTCTATGCGGATGACATCGCCCACTTAAAGCAGCTTGCCGAGTGGATGTATGAGCGCGTCGACGTGATCTGCCAGAGCTGGGATATCTCGCTGGCTATTCCCGATGGCGAGTCGATGAGTTCCCACCAAAGCGAGATCCTGGCACCCATCGCACAGGGCGGCAACAGCGCGCTGAATCAGTACGACGCCAACGTGGGCTCCTGGAAGCCGCAGCAGCGTTCCTAAAATTAGTTCGCCATAGTCGGCATAACCT